>NZ_JBDYKL010000045.1:0-28630 GCF_040012415.1 Sanguibacter sp. 25GB23B1 | reverse complement strand
CCCCCCCCCCCCCCCCCCCCCCCCCCCCCCGGACTCCGCTCCCAACCTTCAAGGAAGACAGATGCCCGATCGACGGTCCGGACCTCTACCCGCCCGTGTTCTCTTCTCCGCCGTGGTGGTGACCCTGATTGCGGCCGCCGGTCTCGGCGCGCCCGGCCCAGCCGACGCCAGCGAGAGCGACGTGACCTGGGGGGTGCGCACGGCATCGAACGACAACGGCGCCGACAGGGACAGCTTCGCGTACACCCTGAACCCGGGCGAGCTCGTCGACGACGCGCTCATCGTGACGAATCACGACTCCGAACCCCTGCAGCTGGCCGTCTACCCGGCCGACGGCTTCACGACGGCCAGCGGGGTGCTGGACCTGGTCACCCAGGACACCCCCTCGGTGGCGGTGGGCAGCTGGGCGGCGATCGCCGAAGACACCCTGCAGATCGCGCCAGGAGCATCCGTCGAGGTGCCGTTCACCGTCACGATCCCGGCCGACGCCACACCCGGCGACTACGCCGGCGGCATACTCACCACCCTGTCTCAGCCTGACCTCGAGGAGGGCATCACCGTGGACCGTCGGCTGGGAGTCCGGATGCACGTCCGGGTGCAGGGGGAGCTGGCACCGGCTCTGGTGGTCGATGACCTGGTGGTGGACTATGCCGGCGCGGTGAATCCCTTCGGCAGCGGCACCGCGCTGGTGAGCTTCACGGTGCGCAACGCCGGCAACACCCGCCTGGCCGCCGGGCAGGGCGTGACCCTGTCAGGGCCGTGGGGGGTGCTGCCCGTCGAGACTGCCGACGTCGGCACCGTGCCGGAGCTGCTGCCGGGCGAGACCTGGCCGGTGTCGGTGTCGGTGTCGAGCGTCCTGCCGACCGTCTGGCTCACCGCCACCAGCGAGGTGACCGCGACCGTGCCGGCGGTGGCCGGTCAGGCGCCGGAGATCGCCCCCGTGCAGACCAGCGCGGGCACCTGGGCCGTGCCGTGGTCGGCGCTCGGCCTGCTCGTCGTGGTCGTCGGCGGCGCTGTGACGCTGGTGCTCGTGGCACGCCGCTCTCGCAACCGGCGCCGGCTGGCCGAGGACCACCGCGTGCAGGCGGCCGTGGACCAGGCTCTTCGTGAGCAGGAGCAGACCGCCGCGGTCTGACGCTGTCACCGAGCACGGGGCAGGCGCCCGCACCGCTGAGCCGGTTCCCCGAGCCCAGCGGTGCGAAGAGGGCGGGTCAGGCCGCGCGCTGGGCTCCGGTCATGATGGCGACCGCCTCGCTCGCGGAGTGGGTCTGGGGGGTCACGACGGCGGCGCACCGTCCCAGGCGCTGGATGTGCACCCTGTCGGCCACCTCGAACACGTGGTGCATGTTGTGGCTGATGAGGATGACGGGCAGCCCGCGGTCGCGCAGGTCGCTGATCATCTGCAGCACCTGGCCCCCTTCCCGCACGCCGAGGGCTGCGGTCGGCTCGTCGAGGATGATGACCTTGGAGCCGAACGCGGCCGCACGGGCGACCGCGACCGCCTGCCGCTGACCCCCGGAGAGCTTCTCCACGGGCTGCGTCATGTCCTGCAGCGTGGTGATTCCCAGCGCCTTCACCTGCTCCTCGGCGCGTTCGCGCATGCCCTTGCTGTCGAGCATCCGGAACACGGAGCCGAGCACCCCCCGCTTGCGCACCTCACGACCGAGGAAGAGGTTGCTGGCGATGTCCAGGGCCGGCGAGACGGCGAGGTTCTGGTAGACGGTCTCGATGCCTGCAGCACGCGCGTCCTGGGCGCTGTCGAACCGCACCTGCTTCCCGTCGAGCAGCAGCTCCCCGGCATCGGGGGTGTACGCACCGGACAGGCACTTGATGAGAGAGGACTTGCCTGCTCCGTTGTCGCCGATGATGGCGAGGACCTCGCCGGGGTAGAGCTCGAGGTCGACACCGTCGAGCGCGACGACACGGCCGAAGGTCTTGACGATGTTCTTCGCCTGGAGGACGGGTTGGCGTCCCTGGAGGTCGGTCATCATGCACGCCCCTTCCGGATCCACTGGTCGATGCTGACCGCGACGATGACCAGCACGCCGACGGCGAGGGTCTGGTAGAGCTGGTCGAAGCCGGCCAGCGAGAGGCCGTTGCGGAAGACGCCGACGATCAGCGCGCCGAGGAGGCTTCCCCAGACCGCTCCGCGCCCGCCGAAGAGGCTCGTGCCTCCGATGACGACAGCGGTGATGGAGTCGAGGTTGGCGTCGGTGCCGGCGTTGGGGCTGGCGGCGTTGATCCGTCCGACGAGGATCCACCCCGCCACGGCGAACACGGCTCCCGCGGTGACGTAGACGCTCAGCAGGACACGCTTGACGGAGATGCCGGCGAGGCCTGCGGCCTCCGGGTCGTCACCGACGGCGTAGACGTGCCGACCCCACGCGGTCCTGCTCAACGCGTAGGCCACCACGGCGTACAGGGCCAGCATGACCAGCACACCCATGGTGACGCGTACGCCGCCGACGGTGAACGACTCACCGGTCCACGTCAGCAGCCCGGGCAGCTCGCCGCCGCGGACGGTCGCGCCGCGGGAGTAGAGCAGGGTGAGGGCGGTGAAGACGCTGAGCGTGCCCAGCGTCGCGATGAACGGTGGGAGCTTGAGCCGGGTGACGAGGAGGCCGTTGACCGCTCCGGCAGCCAGGCCGACGAGCAGGCCGACGGCGAGCGCGGGGATCGCAGGCACCCCGTTCGCGGTGGCGGTCTGGGCCATGACCATGGTGCTCAGCACCATGACCGCCCCGACGGAGAGGTCGATCCCCGCAGTGAGGATGATGAGCGTCTGGCCGACGGCCAGGGCGCCCACCACCGCGACCTGCTGCGTGATGAGGGAGAGGTTCTCCGGGCGCAGGAAACGGTCGTTCATCAGGCCGAAGACGATGACCGAGGCGAGGAGGACCACCGCTGGGCTCAGTGCCGGGTACCGGTGCAGGACGGACTGGATGCGGCCGGCGACGGTCTGCTCGCGGAAGAACTCGTCTGCTGGGTCGGGACGGTCTGGAGATGCAGCGGCAGCGCTGCCGGTGGGGGCTGTGGCGGACGGCGGGTGGGTTTTCACGTCACTCCTCCTGGAGGGCGTCGTTCGTGGTCCTGCTGAGTGGTGCGCCAGGGGTGGCGCCGGGGCGGGCCGGGACGGCGGACGTGCCGCCCGGCCCGGAGGCGTCAGCCCCAGCAGATGTCCTTCGCCTCGTCCACGCCGATGCTCGTGACGCCCTCGACCGGGTTGTCGGTGACGAGGGCCACGCCGGTGTCGAAGAAGGACAGCCCTTCGCTGTTCTGCGGAGCCTCACCGCCACGGGCCAGCTCCGCGATCGCGGTGATGCCTTCCTCGGCCATCCGCACCGGGTACTGCTGCGAGGTGGCGTCGATGATGCCGTCCTCGACGTACCCGACGCCCGCACAGCCACCGTCGACCGAGACGAGCAGCACGTCCTCCGGAGCCTTCCCGGCGCTCTCCAACGCCTGGAACGCCCCGTAGGCCGCCGGCTCGTTGATCGTGTAGACCACGTTGATGTCAGGGTTCTGGGACAGGCAGTTCTCCATCGCCGTGGTCCCGCCGTCCTCGGCGCCGTCCGTGGCCTCGTTGCAGACGATGGTGTAGTCGCCGCCCGAGTACGTCCCGGTCTCCGCCTCGTCACCGTTGACGGCCGGGTCGACGGTGTCGATCCCCATCCCGGTGAGGAACCCCTGGTCACGGTTGTAGTCGACCGTGACGATCTGGTTCGAGAAGAGGTCGAGCATCGCGATGACTGCCTCGTCGCCGTCCAGGGTGGCTGCGGTCCACTCGCCGATGCGCTCGCCGGCCGCGAAGTTGTCGGTCGCGAAGGTGATGTCGACGGCCTCCGGCGGGTCCGGAGGCGTGTCGAGGGCGATGACGAACAGGCCCGCGTCGCGCGCCCGCTCGATCGCGTCGACCACGGCGGGACCGTTCGGCGTGATGAGGATGCCTGCCTGGCCCTGCGAGATGGCGTTCTCGATCGCCTGGATCTGGGTGTCCTCGTCGCCGTCCTCCCGGCCGGCGGCGAACGTCAGCTCGATGTCGGCTTCCTCGGCTGCCTGCTCGGCACCCTCCTGCATCGCGAGGAAGAACGGGTTCGTCGTGGTCTTGACGATGAGCGAGACGGCTACGGTCTCGTCGTCCCCGGCGTCGGTTCCTGTGTCCCCGTCTCCGGAGGAACAGCTGGCCAGCAGCAGTGCGGCGGCGACTCCGAAGACCATGACTGCGGGCTTCGTGCGGCGGGTGAAGGTACGTCCTCGTGTGTCCATCATCGGTCTGCCTCCGTAGGAGCGGCGCTTCCGCCTTGACAACGTTGTCGAGGCAATTTGTACCTTGCCGTGCCGCCCGAGGTCAACCCCTGGGTCATCGGCTACCATCACGACATGACAACGTTGTCCCGGGATGCGTCCGTGGTCGGCCCGCCCGCGGGGAGGCGCGCGACGATGCGCGACGTCGCCGCTCTCGCAGGTGTAGGGATCAAGACCGTCTCCCGCGTGGTGAACGGTGAACCGGGTGTCTCGCCCGCTCTGACCGAGCGGGTCGCCACCGCAGCAGCCCAGCTGGACTTCCAGCCCGACATGTCCGCCGGGAACCTGCGGCGCTCCGTGCGACGCTCGAGGAGTCTCGGGCTCATCCTGGCCAGCGTCGACAACCCGTTCTGCTCGGCCATCCACCGAGCGGTCGAGGACGTCGCGGAGAAGCGCGGGGTCGCCGTGCTCACCGCGAGCACCGACGAGCAGCCCGAGCGGGAGCGAGCCCTCGTGGCGGCGTTCACCTCCCGACGCGTCGACGGCCTCATCGTCTCCCCGACGTCCGGCGGTCAGGCCCACCTGGTCCCCGAGCTCCGCGCCGGCACGCCCGTCGTCACGGTCGACAGACCACCGACCGGCATCGACGTGGACACCGTCCTGGTCGACAACGCCGCCGGCGCCGCCGGTGCGACCGCGCACCTGCTCGGCGGGGGTCACCGGCGCATCGCCTACCTCGGCGACCTGTCCACCATCGCGACGGCCCGCTACCGACGCGAGGGCTACCAGCGTGCGATGGCCGAGGCCGGCGTGCCGGTGGACGAGCGATGGGTGGTCGACGACCTGCACGACGCCGAGGTCGCGTACGCAGCCGTACACCGGCTGCTCCGCGAGGACGACGCCCCGACGGCCCTGTTCACCAGCCAGAACCTCGTGACGATCGGGGCCATCCGTGCCTTGCGCTCCCTGGGGTTGCACCATGACGTCGCGGTCGTGGGATTCGACGACTTCCTCCTCGCCGACCTCATGGAACCGGCCGTCACGGTGGTGGCACAGGACCCGACCGCCATCGGCCGGACGGCGGCCGAACGGGTCTTCGCCCGGCTCGACGGCGACGACCAGGAAGCGCAGCACCTGACCGTGCCCACCCGGCTCGTGCAGCGCGGATCCGGTGAGATCCGGGTCGGCGGCGGCCGAACGTCGTCCCGAGGACGGGACGAGAGACCGTGAGCCCGCACCAGCAGGGGAGCTCGGCGCACGAGGTCGTCCTTCGCGCAGGCGAGGCGCGTCTGGAGGTCGCCTTCTTCGGGGCCACCGTCCTGCGGTGGCTCGTGCCGCACGACGGAGAGCTCGTCGACCTGGTCGACGGCTACCGTGACGCCGAGGAGATGCGGAGCCAGGACGGTGTGCGCAACGGGGTGATGGCTCCCTTCTGCAACAGGGTGTCCGACGCGCGGTACGTGTTCGACGGCGTCCATCACGACCTGCTGCCGGGCAGTGCGGACAGGACGATCTACCACGGTCTCGTGCGCACCGAGCCGTTCTCTCTCGCCCGGCTCGACCAGACGGACGAGATGGCTGTCGCCGTTCTGCGCTGCGGTGCACTGGCGGGTGGCACGGCCCCCGGCTACCCCTTCGAGGTCGACGTCGAGGTGGAGTACCGTCTGGGCCCCACAACGCTGGACGTCGCCATCACGGGGACCAACGTGGGTGCCGAGGTCGCGCCCTTCGCCAGCGGCTGGCACCCGTACTTCCGGCTGCCGGGTGCGGACGACGTCGACCGCCTGCACCTCGACGTGCCGGCGACCATGGCGGTCCGGACGGACGACCGTCTCCTCCCCCTCGCGGCCGGACGCGCCTTCGTGGCGCAGGACGCAGTGCGGTGGCGGCCCGTCGGAGGTGCTGTCGTGGACGCCGCGTTCGGCGGGCTCCAGCGGGTCCACGGGCGGGCGTCCACGACTCTGACCGATCCGGCCACGGGAGCCGGGCTCGTCCTCCATCAGGACGAGGGCCTGGTCCACGTCTTCACCGGTGACACGCTCGCCCGTGGGCGTCGCGCCGCAGTGGCGATCGAACCCGTCGAAGCCATGACGGATGCGTTCAACCGACCTGATTGTGCCGAGGCGATCCGCCTCGCGCCGGGAGAGGCGCGCAGCTTCCGCTTCAGCGTGGGCGCCCACGGTCTTCGTCGCTGATCGCGAGGTGTCATGGCCGAATCACCTGGTGGACACGGTCATGCTGGCGAAGGTCGCGGCACCTCCCTCGGCAAAGACGCTGGTGCACGCGTCCCCCTCGGCGGGGAGGACGAGATCGGTGATCGCCACGCGACCACCGTCGGCGTAGACCTCGACCGAACCCCGGTCGACGAGGACCGTGAGGTCGAGCGCTCCGTCGCGCAGCTCCACCGGGGCGGAGTGCACGCCGGCGAAGCCCGGTGTGACGGCCGTCCCGGCCTCGGTCCGGTCGACGGAGAGGGCCCCGACGTCCGCGTCGTAGACGATGCGTGCCCCCCGGTCGCCGTCGGCGGACCCGTGCACGACGAACCCTGCACGCTGCGCACCGCCCGGCTCGAGACGGACGTCGATGAGCTGGACCGGCGCGCAGGGCTCTGTCGGCAGCGGTGCGATCTCGCCGTCGACCGTGAGGTCGTCGGTGGTGCTGCTGGTCGACGACCTCTCGATCGCAGTGCGGGCTGCCGGCGCGATGCTCGATGCGAGCCGGGGTGCGGCGTCGTCCCGCGCGAGGAGGGTGAGTCGCCGAGGGAGAGCCATGCCCCCGCGCCAGGGCGAGGTGGGAACGGCCCCGGCGTAGTCCCAGTTGCTCATCCAGCCGATGATCAGCGCGTCGTCGGGCGCGCCGGAGATCGTCGTCGCGGCGTAGAAGTCGGCCCCGTAGTCCAACCACAGAGCGTCTACCTCGCCCTCGGGGGCCGGGGCGTCCGAGACGAAGGAGGTCCCGTCGAAGTCCCCGACGAAGTACTGGGAACCGGATCCTCCGGCGGGGCCACCAGGATTGATGCTCAGCAGGAGCACCCAGTGCTCGCTCCCGTCGTCCGCGGTGAGCGGGAAGAGGTCGGGCATCTCCCACAAGATCCCCGGGTCGTCCGCGCCCGCGCCCACACCTGAGAAGTCGCTCAGCCAGCTCCAGGCGATGAGGTCGTCCGACCGGTAGAGCTTGACCACCTGCGCATCGGCGACGACGGTCGCCATGACCCAGTAGCCGCCCTCCTCGTACCAGAAGACCTTCGGGTCGCGGAAGTTCTCGGAGTCCGGGTCGAGCGTGAGGACCGGGTTGTTCTCGTACCTCTGCCAGGTCTGCCCGTCGTCCAGGGAGTAGGCGAGGGACTGAGCCTGCACGCCGGGCTCCTTGACGGCGCCCTCGCCGTAGGCGCTGGTGTAGAGCGCGACGAGGGCCGGGTCCTCGACGGTGCCGAGGCCTGAGGTGTTCTCCGTGTCGACGACGATCGACCCGGAGAAGACCATCTCCTCTGCTGTCGCCTCGATGGCGACGGGCTGCTCGTCCCAGTGCACGAGGTCGGTGCTCGTCGCGTGCCCCCACGAGATGTTGCCCCAGTCGCTCCCCTCCGGGTTGTACTGGAAGAACAGGTGGTAGAGACCCTCGTGGAAGACGAGCCCGTTGGGGTCGTTCATCCAGTTCTCGGTAGGCGTGAAGTGAACGGACGGTCGCCAGTGATCCGTCCCGGTCTGAGGTGCTGAGGCAGATTCCGAAGGGGAGGCGGGCTGGCGCTCCGTCTCCGTGCTGCACGCCCCGACGAGGGCGAGCGCGAGCACCGCGCCGATGGCACACAGCGAGCGCCCGGATCGCATCGACGATGCCGCAACAGGTCTCATGAGCATCGAGGTCCTGGTGTGTGCAGAGGAGCACGAGGCCCCAGCGGACGACGAGCGCCCGGTCCGACGACGGACCGGCACGTGCAGCCTGAGCAGCCGGCTGGCAAGAGCGCGAAACCGGCCCGAGGGGCCGATCCGCCCATGATGGCACGACTCCCTGGCGCGGACAAAAGGTCGTCTCGCGTCCACTCTGTACGTCGCAGACGCCTTCGGTCGCTCCGAGTTGTGGTGATATCGGCCAGCAAGGGACAGAATGGGTCAGGTAGAGACGTCTTGTCCCCGGTTCCTTCCCGCCGGGCCAGTCTCGCGGGCAGAGCGTGTTCCTGACTGATGGCAAAGGAGCCACACTCATGAGACGAGGCTTGCTGCTTCCGGAGGACGCGCCGCTCCGCGACGGAGGCCGGCTCTCCCCGGTGGTCGCCGCATGACCCCCGCGATCCGCCGGTCTGAGCGCCGCACACAGGTCTCGACGGCCGGGTGGCGGGCTTCGTGCATCGTGCTCGCCACGCTGTGCGGGATGACCAGCGCGGCGCCGACGTCACCGGACTCCCGCTCGGACGACATCGTGTCGGCCGTCAGGGCGGCGCCCGCCACCGTCTGGCGGACAGCAGAGGTAACCACGGCGCGCCTGACCACGCAGGCGCACGGGTGGACGCTCAGGGAGCGTACCGAGGCCCTCGCGGTCGCCGGGTCAGCGGTCCAGGTGGGCGACCGTGCGGCCGAGGCGGTCACCTCCGCCGCGATGGAGCCTGGCTCCGTCGCCGAGGTCGGAACGGCGTACACCGGCTCACCGGGCGGAGCGTCCCTGGAGACGACCGCCGTCGACGTGCAGGCGCTCTCGGCCGCCCGGACCCACCTGAGCGGTCTGGTCACGCAGGCCACCGCTGGGTGGGGTCAGCCGACCGGATGGGCCCGTGTGGCTGGCCCCGACGAGATCGCACGGGCGGTCGTGGCGGCTAGGCGGTTCTCCCACGAGCTCCTGGACGTGGCCGCCGACGTGTCCGTGCTCGCCCTGCGGGTCGAGCAGTCCCTCGTGTCCGAGCCCGAACCACAGGGCGTGCCGGCCGACGAGAGTGCCCTCAGGCTGCAGCGCTCCGCTGCGACCGCGGACGCCTGGCCGAACGGCGCCATCCCTCTCGGCGTCCTGTGCTCGCCCGACGCCGCCCCGGGAATCTTCCTGCGCTGCGACGCGGCCGAGGCGCTCGATCGTCTCGCCCGCGCCTACCGGGCCGCGAACGGCCGGGAGCTGCGTGTCTACAGCGGCTACCGCAGCTACGAGAGGCAGGCGGCGATCAAGCAGCAGCACGGAGGGTTGGCCGCGGCTCCAGGCAGGTCGAACCACGGTCGCGGGATCGCGATCGACCTCTACGACATGGGTGGTCTCGGCCAGTTCGACGCGCCAGGCTACCTGTGGATGAAGGCACACGCCCCCGCCTTCGGCTGGTACCACCCTCCCATGATGGAACCGGGGGGACGCGGCCCGAAAGAGCCGTGGCACTGGGAGTTCGGGACGTGGAGCGGCTACGACGACGGCGGGAGCACCGGCGCGCCCCCGGAGCCCGGTAGCGGACTGCCCCCGTGGATCCGGTCGGACCGGCCCGTCGCTGGTCCGACCGTCGAGCAACCCTCACCAGCGGAGACGTCCGGCCCCCCACGACCCGTGGTCCCCTCGATCCCGCCGAGCGCCGAGCCGCCGACACCGCCTGCAGCGCCCGCTCCCCCGGGACCGAGCACGCCACCGGCCGAGGCGCCACCACCGACAGAGCAGGACCCGCCTCAGGAACCTCCACCAGACGGGGAGAACCCACCCTCCGAGGAAACCCCGCCCTCCGAAGAGAACCCACCTGCCGAAGAGAACCCACCCACCGAAGAGAACCCACCCTCGGAAGAGAACCCACCCATCGGGGAGTGTCCGCTCGCTGACGAGGACGTGCCCGCGGAGGACGGTGCAGACGCCGAGGTCCCGGCTCGTGAGAGCGAGTCGCTCGAGGCGGACGCACCCGTGGGCAGCGCATCCCCTGATGGGAGTCCGCCGGCCGAGGTGCCCCCAGCACGTGCGGGGCTCCCGGGTTCAGAAGGCCCTCCGTCCGGTGCTCAGACGCCGTCGACCGATGGCACCGGTCCGATCCCGCCGGCCGAGGCCGGAGCATGTGAGGTCGAGCGGAGCTAGATGTGGGGTGAGCACGAGCGCGGGGATCGGAACCGCGTGGGGTGCACACCACGACACGCCTTCGAGGACCAGGGCGACCCTGCGTGACTGATGGGCATGAAACGCGCGCCGACCTGCGGCTACCTCAGCCGTCGCCCGAACGGGCGATGCGGCACCATTGTCCGCATATGACCTAGCTCTTGCCACCGGCTGCTGACCCGTGGATAGTGGGATCACCGGCCTCCTTCTGAAGCGCTGGCCGGCCAGGCGGGGCAAGCAACGACGCCGCCCCTACCGCCGCCCAGTCGGCACCATCACTGGCACGTGCGCGACGACACAGTGGTCGGCGCGCTGACGACGCGTCCTCAAGGACGAACCGAGGCGACTCGCGTCGACGAATATTGGGGGAACCATGAACCGATTGCTCAGAAGCATGTCCCTGGGGGCCGTTGCCGGGGCGTTGCTCGTGACCGCTCAGCTGCCGCTGGCAGCGACGGCCGCGACCGACGACCCGTCGGACCGAGGTGCGAAGGACGGAGGCGTCTCGACCCAGGCCGTGTTCGACCCCGAGTGGTCCTCGTACACCGCGAACTGGACCAGGGGCCAGGCGCTGAAGATCGCCCCGGACTCGACCAACACGACACCACGCATCCCGAACGAGTTCCCGATCATGACGGACGAGGTCTGGGTCTGGGACACCTGGCCGCTGACCGACCTGAACATGGAGCCGATCGCCTTCGGGGACTGGAACGTCATCTTCTCGCTCGTCGCGCCGCGGGACATCTTCTTCGGTGACCGGCACTGGCAGGCCAAGATCGGGTTCTTCTACTCCCAGGACGGGCAGAGCTGGACCTACGGAGGGGAGGTCTTCCCCGAGGGCTCCTCGTTCGGCTCCCGGGAGTGGGCGGGCTCGACGATCATCGACGACGACGGAACCGTCCACGCCTTCTACACGGCATCGGGCCGCGACGACGGCGGCATCGACCCCACCGACGCCCTCCAGCGGCTTGCCCACTCGGCCGGCCAGATCCACGCCGACGACGAACGGGTCTGGTTCACCGGCTTCGAGAACCACACGATCATCGCTGAGGCCGACGGAGACCTGTACCAGACCCTCGAGCAATCCCAGGCCGGTCCGATCATCTACGCGTTCCGTGACCCGTTCGTCTTCCGGGACCCGGTCGACCAGCAGATCTACGCCCTCTTCGAGGGCAACAACGGTGGCGTCGCGGGGACGCACCGGTGCCAGGCGCGGGAGGTCGGCCAGGTGCCGCCTGGGCATGTGGTCCCGCGGGATGCCCGCTTCTACACCGGCAACATCGGGCTCATGAGTCTGGAGAGCGCGGACTTCACGGAGTGGAAGCTCCTGCCCCCGCTGCTGTCGGCGGAGTGCGTCAACCAGCAGACCGAGCGGCCGCACCTCGTGGTCCGGGACGGCCAGTACTACCTGTGGACGATCAGCCACGAGTTCACGTTCGCTCCTGGCCTGACCGGACCGGATGGACTGTACGGGTTCGTGGGTCCGGGTCTGCGCAGCAACTACAAGCCGCTCAACGAGAGCGCTCTCGTCTTGGGCAACCCGGCCGACGCGCCGCTGCAGAACTACTCGCACTACGTCATGCCGAACATGCTCGTCGAGAGCTTCATCGACACCCTGCCCGGCCCGGAGGGCCCGATCTACGGAGGCACGCTGGCGCCGACGCTGGGGCTGGGCGTGGAGGGTTCAGAGACGTGGCTGGAGAGCGTCCTGCCGTTCGGGTACATCCCGGCGATGGCATGGTTCGACCCGGCCCAGGCCGCCGGTGGCGGCTACTGAGCCGCAGAACACTCGGCGACACCGTTGAGCAGCGCTGCTCGACGAACCAGCAGCTCGCGTGAGGGAGGGGGGCGGCCTACCGGCCGTCCCTCTCCCTCGGTGGATAGCACCACCCACCGCTGCCGCGCTGCCGCCCCCGGCCCGTCCGCGCCAGGGGCGGCAGCGCCCGATGGGCGCAATCGGGAAGAGCAGTGGTCGTGTTCCACAGGTGGGCGAACACGCAGACGAGGGTCACGTCTACACAAGAACTGTTGACGTGCAGCGCAGATTGCACGGACACTCCGGTGTACTTTGCACGACCTCGGGCGTGTCATGAACTTCGTGCAAAGTAGGTCGCAGGGCAACCACCGCCCTGGCCGGTCTGCCGGTGAGAGCATCACCCACGACCCACGCGGCCGCTCGAGTGCGCCGCCGCGACTTCTTGGCGAGACGAACGACGGGCCGTACGCTACCCGCGTGACGTCCCCGTTCCCGTCCGACTCCTCTCCGCCCGCCGGGTTCGAGTGCGCCGACTGCGGCCAGTGGCACGCAGACCTGCCGCTGTCGTTCCACACCGTCGCGCCGGCGCTCTGGTCAGACGGCCTCGTAGGGCAACCGGACTGTGAGCTCACGAGCGACGCTTGCGTCATCCACGGCGAGCACTTCTTCATCCGTGGGCTGATCGTTGTTCCGCTCATCGGCCGGGACGAGCACTTCGAGTGGGGCGTGTGGGTCTCGCTGAGCGAGGAAAACCTCTGGGCGACAGCGGACACCTGGGACACACCCGGGCGCGAGACTGCGGACCCTATGTTCGGGTGGCTCTCGACCGAGCTGCCCACGTTCACCGAGTCGACGCTCAACCTCAAGACCATGGTGCATACCCAACCGGTCGGTACGCGACCACTCATCGAGGTCGAGCCGACCGAGCACCCACTCGCCGTCGAGCAGCGCGACGGCCTCACTTGGAACGCCCTGACCGCTCGGATAGGCCAGCTCCTCCCTCACGGATGAGACGGCTCACCGACGATGACAGACAAGCAGTCCATACCCAGAGGGCGTTCACCATGGTCGAACCGGCGTGCTGCTGGGGCCAGGTGGCGTGCGTCGCGACGACCGGGAGGTGAATGCTGGTGACTGTGCTCGAGGAGCAGCTGCGACTGCTGGCCGAGCGCCTGGACGTCTCGGCAGATTGCCTGGAGCATGACAACGATCGATGGGCGATCTACTCACGAGCACTCGAGCATCCAGGCGAGCACGCGTGCCTCATGCGACTGCTTCCCGAGGAGGACGACTTCAGCCTCGTCCATTCCGTCGTAGTCGGGGCGCTCGAGGTGGTGGACGAAGCGCAAGGGCGCGCCTGGATTGACCTTCTGCCTCATGACGATCGAGGGTTCGTCGAGCGGAGGGCGCGTGAGATCGGCGTGCTGAGAAGCTCGGCTCAATCCGCAGCTCATCTCCCAGACGTCGACGCGACGACGATCGACGAATGGTCGGACTGGCTCCAGCGGAGAGTTGCTGCATCACGAGCGACAGCGGAGACCCTCCAGGTGCTGGCCGAACACGGCCGCACGAAGGCGGTGCGGCACGCGGCGCGCGAAAACCTCCGACGCCGGGAGTAGACATGGCAAGCCGCGCTCTCACCACAGCCAGACAGCGCCTTTGCCAAGACACGTGACACTCCATGCCCCAACCATCTCGGCCGCACCCCGCATACTGGTGCACACGTACGTCCACCACGTTGCCGACACCCAAACACTTCGCCACCACCGAGGAGCAACCACCTCGACATCTTCGCCCCATCTAATGGGCAAGATCAGACAAGATCGCGGTCATGTTACATAGATGGGCGAGCGCCCAAAGCAGGTTGCTCGTCCACAACAAAGTGTCGACGTGCAGCGCAGATTGCACGGACACGCCGCTGTACTTTGCACGATCTCGGGCGTGTCGCGGGGTCCGTGCAAAGTAGGTGCACGCCTACCACCGAGCTGTCGTGGGGCCGCGCGGCACCTGAGCGTCCCCGCACCGAGCACATCCGCGGTAAGTGGCGCCCACCAGGGCGCCACTACGGCCCCACCACGCAACAACTACGCGCCAACCTGGGGTCCACCGACCTGACACATCCGCCCCATCAGATGGGCACTATTTGGCAAAATCGCAGTCATGTTACATAGATGGGGGATCGTGCAATGTAGGTTGCCCGTCCGTAGGTTTTGTTGACGTGCAACGCAGATTGCACGGACACGCCGCTGCACCTTGCACGATCTCGGGCGTGTCGTGGGGTCCGTGCAGATTAGGTCGCAGGGACCCCGCGAGAAGTGGTCGGCGCCGACGGATCGGGCGTCACGATGAACGGGCGTCCCCCGCGCGCTCGACGAGGTTGAGCTAGTCGACGCAAACGGCATACTCGGCCTGAGCCCGAACGAGCCACGACGTTCTGTGACGTCTGCCTTCGACGGCTGGCGAACGTCGCGGCTCAGGAGCGTAGAAGCGACGCATTCTTCTACTCACTCGGACCCGACACGGCCCATGCAGCGCGATAAGTTCTGGCGGAGTCGACCGCCCACGGCGACGCTCCGTGCAGGAACTCGAGCGTGTTGCAGGGTCGAGTTGACTTGCGCCGTGCAGCTCCAAGGCCCTGTTGAGGCGATCTCCGAATCGGCTGCAGTCACGTTCTCTTCCGCTAACCACCAGACCGTTACCGGCTAGAGCACTCTCGCGGGGATCCAGTCTTTGTCACGCAAAATGTCGAGCGCCTTGTGAATTTGACCCGGCGTGAACAGGCGCGCCTTGCGCTTGCTCCAACCGCGCACTCCGTCAACGACCTCATCATCGGATCGGCCTACAGCACTCGGGTGGAGGGCGACCCAATGCACAGTTGCCAGTAGTTCTAGTGAAGTAGCCGACTCGAAACCCGCAGTTAAGTCGATCACTCGATCGATCCGCTCAACAGTCGACGGCCGACCCGCGAGGAGCCCGCGGGCGGCCTCCGCGGCACCAGGCAAGAGTCGAAAAGGTTCACTGATCTCGATTCGCTGGCTGCCGTCTCCAAACCCCTCGAGATAGTGCCCTTCGATGTCGCGTAGAACTGCTCGGAGGCCGTCGGCATATGGACCATAGAAGTTTCGCTCATATTTTAGCGAAAGACCCTCGCCAGCCTCCTGAAGGAAATACATCAGTTTCTGTACGGCGATTGGCGCGGCGCCATCGATAGCCAGCGCCGAATAGCGCCTAACCAATTCTATGAGTGCAGCGCGCCCTGGTGTGATTCGTGGTGTGGGCTCGGAAGTTCGCATCTCGGCTGCCGAAGGGGCACCAGTGGGCGGATACATCCGAATGTCCACGTCGTGGAGTACTGAAAGCTTCCGCCGGACGAGCGGCTCAACATCGGACCAGTCCAGCCCACCGTTGCCACACCCTAGTGGTGGCACGGCGATCGATGCGATCCGCTCGCGCCGGATCACCTCGACGAGATCTTCGAGGCCCGATTCGATGTCCTCAAGCTTTGACCCTGAGCGCCAATGGCTCTTGGTCGGGAAATTAATAATGATTCTTGGCCCATCCAGGCGATCGAGGTGCCATACGTGCATGCTGCCGATTGCAATATTTCCCCGTTTCGCGGCGGCGGCATAATCCTTGAACATGGCGGGATAGGCACGCTTGAACTGCAAGGCTATACCCTTGCCCATCACGCCGACCGTGTTGACCGTGTTAACCAGCGCATCAACCGGAGCGTTCAACAAATTGCCCTTGGCTTCAGTGATCATCGGGACCTCCTTCTCCACTAGAAGTACCATCCGGGTCTGACAATTACTGGTGGCGAGTGTCGGTGTCCCGTGAGCAGGTTCTCCACCACTGTCTGCGTCGCTACCGTTCTGGTTACGACAGCCTCCACGGCCGTCCACGGCGCAGAGTCATGGACTAGGAACTCAGCCGCCCGCAGATCAGCGCCGTCAACGTGGTCGGTCCAATACCGGGCGCTGATCACTTCCCAACTGATGTGATCAGCTAGTTCACTCTCGTCGGCAGTAAACTCGGCCAAGTTGAGCGCGGCGTTGCGGTCCGAAGCGATCCAGGCGCAACCAAGTCGAGCAATCGTTGGAACGCTCGAGACCAGATAGACCACGTTGTCAAAACCATCCTGGTACTCATAGTTGTTCTTGCCGAGCGTAAACATCATCGGGCTCCGCGGACCGAAGTACCACGGTACGTAGTCGCCGACGCAGCCCCCAGGACCTACACCCCCGACCCGAAGTGCGAGCCTTCGCTCTCGGATCGCGCTCGAGCCGATCTCGACCTGTGTCCGTCCCCCGCGGCGGCACTCCGCATCCGAACGAAGGCCGTCCGTGACGATGCCAGGAAGGTTTCGCAGGTGCGTGAAGTGGTAGATGCCGATCGGATCGGGCACCCTCGCCATCAGCCCTCCCCACTAGCTTCGACTCCTACGTGACAGACGCACCACCACCAGCATGACATGTCTGCCACGCCTGCACCGGCACCAGCGGTGCGGCAGACCAGTCGATCCGCTCCAGCTCGCCGGAGCGACGAGGCGTCGCTTGGGTTTAGTCGCGATGCTCGAGGGATCTAGCGGCGAGCTCGAGTGCTGCAGCAACGGCCTCGAACTCCGCAAGCGCGGCGGTGAGGTCTTCGACGATCTCGCGGGCGATGACTTCCGGGGCCGGCAGGTTGTCGAGGTCCTCGAGGGAATCGTCGCGCAGCCAGGTGATGTCGAGGTTGGCCTTGTCACGAGCCACGAGCTCCTCGTAGTCGAACGACCGGAAGCGCTCCGACTCCGTGCGCTCCGAGCGCGGCTGACTGGGCGCGTAGCAGGCGACGAACTCGTCGAGGTGCGCGCGCGTGAGAGGGCTCTGTTTGAGCGTGAAGTGCTGGTTGGTACGCAGGTCGTAGACCCAGAGGCGCTCGGTCCAGGGCCGCTCGGCGGCAGGCTTCTTGTCGAAGAACAGCACGTTCGCCTTGACGCCCTGGGCGTAGAAGATGCCCGTGGGCAGGCGAAGCATCGTGTGCAGGTCGAAGTCGCGCAGCAGTCGGCGACGCAGGGTCTCGCCGGCGCCGCCCTCGAACAGCACGTTGTCCGGCAGGACGACGGCGGCTCGGCCGTTGATGTCAAGGATCGTGGCGATGTGTTGCAGGAAGTTGAGCTGCTTGTTGGACGTCGTGACGACGAAGTCCTGGCGTTCGATCTCCAGGTCTTCGCGGGCCTCGCGCCCGTCTGCCCCGACCATCGTCAGGGACGACTTGCGCCCGAACGGAGGGTTGGACAGAACCACCGACCAGCGCCTCCCGGGGTCGGCGATCAGGGCGTCCTTGACCTCGATGAGCGACTCACCGTTGGCGTCGCCGATGCCGTGGAGCAGCAGGTTCATCGCCGCCAGGCGTGCGGTGCCGTCGACCAGCTCGACGCCGTGTGCGAACCCGTCACGCAGGTGAAGCCGTTCGGGCGGGGTCATGGTCGCAGAGTCACGCGCGGCGTACTCATGCGCGGCGAGCAGGAAGCCGGCCGTCCCGCAGGCTGGGTCGACGACCGAGTCGTGCACCGTCGGCTGCACGCAGTCGACCATCGCCGAGATGATCGGCCGCGGCGTGAAGTACTGCCCTGCCCCAGACTTGATGTCCTCGGCACCCTTAGACAGCAGCGACTCGTAAGCGTCGCCCTTGATGTCCGTGCCGGTTTGCGACCACTGCTCGGCGTCGATCAGGTCGTGGATCAGCCGCTTGAGCTTGGCCGGGTCCTGGATCCGGTTCTGCGCCTTACGGAAGATCGTGCCCAGCGTCCCGGGCTGCTTGGCCAGCCCGATCAGTATCCGGGTGTACTCGACCTCGAGCTCAATCCCGTCGGCATCGAGCAGACGCTGCCACGAGAACTCCTCCGGGACGACCCGCTCCGCCTTGATCGGCCGGATCGCGCGCTCGTGCGCCATCTTCAGGAACAACAGGTACGTCAGCTGCTCGGTGTACTCGATCGTTCCGACGCCATCGTCTCGCAGGACGTTGCAGTAGGACCAGAGCTTGTCGACAAGACGACGGGCGTCAGCCACGGATGGAGCCTTTCAGGATGAGCGTCACGCGTCGGCGGAGTCGTCGACGACCAGCAGCGGAGTGAGCGGGATGCGGTTGCGCCAGCGGGCGGCGAGAACCGAGTAGTTCTGCAAGACCAGGGTGATGACGTCCTCGCCGTTGATCAACCGAAGGCCGGTGCGCTGACGCTCGATGGCGCGCGCCTCCTTGCTGTACGACCCGAGGGTGACGAACAGCGACAACTCACCCACGCCCTGCGTACCGATGAGCTGCTGCACCTCCGGAGCGCCGATGGTGCCGGTCAGGTGCTTGCACTGGACCTTGATGAGCGGCGGCTCGATCCCCAGGGGGTCACGGTGCGCGATGACATCCACACCGCCGTCCTGACTGTACGACGTGACGCGAGCCTGGTAGCCGAGCGCACGCAGCAGGTCCGCCGTAAACTCCTCGAACTCGACGTGGGACAGCCCCTTATGCAGCACATCCAGCACGAAGTCCCGCGTGTGCCGCTCGATGCGTGACGCGCGCGGCTCGTCGATACTGCCGTCACCCGACGTGATCTCCGCGACCGCCTCGACGACCAGGGAGACCGCCTCCACCGATGTGTCGGCCGAGTCGAGCGCCGCACGGAACTCCTCGTCGTGCTTGCGGATGCCGAACACGGTGAGGAACGCACCGAGCTCGTACAGCGCGGGCTGGGAGAACACCGTCCGGGGCAGGCCGACCTTCTTCCAGGTCACCGGGCGGCGGTGGCGGTGCGTCTGCGCTCCCGCGACGAACTCGTACGGTCCCGCAACTACCCCGATGTTGATCGTCGAGTCCGGCTTGTACGGCGCCACGACGATGTCCCCGACCTGCATCTCGTCCCGGAAGCGGGTGAGGATGCCCGCCCATCCCGCGATCGCCTGCGGCTTGCGCTCCGGGTACACCGGGGTCAGCGCCGCCTTGAGCGCGTCGCGACTCGCCCCGATTGTCCGCAGGTCACCCAAGTCGTCCCACCCGATGCTCACGAACCCGCCCTCGACCAACTCCGTCGTGAGCGTGTCGTTGTGGACGCCCCACATGCTCCTCATGCGAAAGCCAGTTCCTCGGCGAGGTCGAGGTCGGACGAGCGGCCGGTGAGACGCCCGGAGAATGCGGCAGCGAGGAGAGCACGCCGAAGCGAAGTCGAACGGACCCTGGCAGATCGGGAAGCGAGATCCAGACGCTCGGAAACGTCGATAGCACCCTGAGCCTCGATCAGAGTCGCCCGCTGCTCGCTGATGCCTGGGACGGGCAGGAGTGTCGACCCGATGGCCGACTGGTCGATCTTCGGCATCGAGCCCGCGAGACCCTTGGCCTTCGCCCGGAGGTTGCGATGGGCCCGCTCGGTTCGCAGGGCCAGGGTGAGGTAGCCGGGAAGGACCGCGTCCGTATCGGCGCGCAGCCGGATAAGAAGGTCGGGAAAGATGGCCCAGTCCGCCGGGCCGGTGTACATCGCCGTGGTGCCCACAAGTTCGGGGGTGTTCGACCGCTGGACCAACACGTCGCCAGGCCGGAGCCACAGATCGCGGACACGTGCTGGATCGGCGGACGTGATCTTTGTGAACTCGTTGTCGAACTTGTTCCTTGTCACGGCGGTGAGAGTCAGTGTCCGGATCCCGGGGCCGCTACGCACGGCTGCCGCTGAGTGACCGTTCCGCATCGATTCACGAAGCAGGGCTGAGACCGTAGTCGTGGGCGCGCCGACATGCCACACGATAGCGTCGAGCCGCCCTCTCAACAGCGCCTGTGTTTGTCGTGCAATCCGATCGAGCAGCCGATCTGCAGCGTCGAGGCGGGAGAAATGTTCTTCGAGGATGTCGACTATTCGCACCTGTTCGGACAGTGGGAACACTGGCACCGGAAGTCCAAGAAACCGGTCCTTGGTCAGATTCAGGCCGCTGTCACTGATGCCCGTCTTCATTGCGTTGATCAACTTCTGGGCGCCTGGGCTCAATAGGTACGCCTCGAGGTAGCGGGGGTCAATCGCGGCGGTCGGACGAAATCGGTACATCTTGCCCGAGAGCATCCGGCGCGCCTGCGTCGAGCGAACGAGCGCAGGCACGCCGCATCGACTTCGCGGACCGGCACATGTGAGAAGGAGGTCGCCCTCTCTCACTTCGAGTGCAGGGCGAGGCACCAGCTCGCTGGGGAGTTCTTTGTTCTCGTCCGATGAGAACGCGCCCGCTTGAATCGCGGTCGTCTTCAGGACGCCCCAGCGGTCGTCAGCTGCTGGATGCCGTTCGCATTGCGGGCTCCAGCCTTGTTGAAGCTTGTCCCTGACAGTTCGACCGAGAAGGAGGTCGCCTAGGGATTGGTACGCGATCACGCGGTGAGTTCCTCGTTAAGTTCGGTGATGATTCGGCCAGCGTTGCTGCCGAGGTCGCGGATGATGCCGTCGATACCGCCACGTTCGGTGAACGGAGCGGCGTCGAGGTCGTCGTCGGTCAGGCCAGCGGAAGAGGCGATGACGTCGGCCATCCGGTCGAGCCACCAGCGCTGGGTGTCGGTGTATGTCGCGCCGGCCTGTGATTGTTGCAGGAGCCAGCCGTCGTACCGGGCGCGCACGAGGTCAGCGTAAGGGACAAGCTCGTTGTCCGTGCCGAGGGTGAACCGCAGCAGGGAGACGAGGTCGGTCAGGCGAGTGCGGGCAGTGTGGCGGACGCGGCCGGCCTCGACGGCTTCGTACGCGGCCCAGATGACGTCGGTGGTCCAGTTGTGCGGAGGTCGGGCGATGCGGTCACCGAGCTCCTTGATGGCCTGGAACGGGACGCGACGGGTCTTGGCCTCGTCGAGGATCTGGATGGCGGTGATCTCGTCGCGGTGCTCGGTCAGGTACGCGGTCCAGGACTCGACGATGGAGCGGGCGCGGTCGGGGTCGATGACGCCGTGGGCGTCGAGCAGGACGTCGACGGTGACCTCGTCGATGACGCGGTCGTGGGTCTGGCGGAGCTCGATGATGCGGGCGCGCAGCTCTGGATTGGAGGCGAGAGGTGCGACCGCCGCCTCGACGAGGTCAGTGATGACGTCGGCCGCCTCGCGGCCGGGCTGAGCCTCGATAGCGGCGGCCTGGCGGTCGGCGTCGACGGCGTCGACCAGGTCACGGACCACATGGCGAAGGGGCTGGCCGGCGACGTGGTCGAGCTCACTGCGCTCGTCCGGCGTGAGTTGCAGTTCTAGGGCGGCCAGGCGCGAGCCGAGGGTCGCGGCCTCGGACTCGGTGATGGTGAGGTTGGCCGCCTTGTCGAGCAGCCTCTTGAGGCTGACGCCCTTCTCGCGGTTGAGCGGCGGTTCAACGAAGTCGTGCTCGGTGACCCCGACCGCGTCGACGATGACGAACCTCGTCTTGTCCGTCGCATCGGGCGTGACGGCCTGGAAGTCTGCGGAGGCGATGGTCCGGGCGCCGCGGCCCTTCATCTGCTCGAAGTACTGCGCCGAGCGGACGTCGCGCAGGAAGAACACGCACTCCAGCGGCTTGACGTCAGTGCCGGTCGCGATCATGTCGACGGTCACCGCGATGCGCAGCGACGCCGAGGTCCGAAACGCCTGAAGGTGGCCCTTGGGGTCCTTCGCGGCGTAGGTGATCTTGGCGGCGAAGTCGTTGCCCTTGCCGAACACCTCGCGCACGGTGGTGACGACCTGCTCGGCGTGGGCATCGTCCTTGCAAAAGATCAGCGTCTTGGGGACCGTACTGCGGCCGGGGAAGATCTCGGGGATCCGGTCCCGGAAGGTCTCCAGGACCAGCCGGATCTGCGACAGAGACGTGACCGCTCGGTCGAGCTGGGTGGCGGTGTAGCCGAGGTCCTCATCCAGGGCCTCGAGCCGCTGCACCCGGGTGCGACGGTCGACCTTCGGCACAACGGTGCCCGCCTCGATGGTCGAGCCGTCGGCACTGACCTGGGTGGAGATGCGGTAGATGTCGAAGTCGACGTTCACGCCGTCCGCGACCGACTGCGGGTAGGTGTACTCGCTGACCAGGTTCTGGTGGAAGAACCCGAAGGTCTGCTTGCCGGGCGTGGCGGTCAGGCCGACGATGTGCGCGTCGAAGTACTCCAGCACCCCACGCCACACTCCGTAGATGGACCGGTGGGCCTCGTCGACGATGATCAGGTCGAACGTCTCCGGCGGCAGGTCCGGGCTGTACTGCACGGTGACGGGCGCGTCGGGGACGTAGTCGTCGATGCCCTGGTCGTCGGCGTCCGGGACGTCCTTGCCGGACAGCACCCGGTGGACGCGCTGGATGGTGGAGATCACCACGGATGACGAGGCGAGCATCCCGGCCGACGAGAGCTTGTCGACGGTGTACAGCTCGGTGAACCGGCGGCCGTCGTCGGGGGTGCGGTAGTTCTGGAACTCGGCCAGGGTCTGGTCGGCCAGGTTGTTCCGGTCGACCAGGAACAGGACCCGGTCGAAGCCGCCGTGCTGGAGCAACCGGTACGACTGGGTCACCGCCGTGTACGTCTTGCCGGCACCCGTGGCCATCTGGATCAACGACCGCGCGAACCGCTGCTCGACCAAGGAGCGCTCCACACCCCTGACTGCATCGATTTGCGCGGGACGCAGCGGCGCCTCATCCAGGGCAGGCAGGTGGCGGACCTTCGCCCGCCAGGTCGGGCGATCGGGTGCCGCCTCGGCATCACGGACCTGCCGCGCCAAGGTGCTCGGCATGGGGAACGCGAACAGGCGCCGGGCCCGCGGCTCCGGGTCGTACCCGTTCGTGAAGTGGGTCTCCGACCCCGAGGCCTCGAACACGAACGGCAGCCGTCCCTCGACGACGATCGCCTTCTTCAGATGCGTCTCCGGAAGGCCCGTGGCGTACATCGCGGACTGCCACTCCACACCGGACAGCGTCGTGCCCTGCGGCTTGGCCTCGATCACGCCGACGACTCGGCGGTCGACGTACAGCAGGTAGTCGGCCCGCCCGTGCCCTACCGCCATCACGGTCTCCCGCACAGCGATGCCCGGGCCGGCGAACAGGTTCAGCGCCTTCTTGTCCTGCACCAGCCATCCTGCGGCGGTGAGCTGCTTATCGATAAGGACTCTGGCGCGCTGCTCGGCGGCGAGGCGCGAGGGCTCGTCGGCGGGCATGCGCCCAGTGTAGGGGCCGACGCGGCGCCCGCTGGTCAGAAGGCGAGGGTGGTCTTTCTTCGTTCCCGAGGAGCCCTGCACGTCCCTAGTCTGTTGACGTACGTCGCATATCGCACCGACCCGTCGCTGTACTTTGCGCGCTCCCGGGCGTGTCGCAGGTGCAAAGTAGCACGCGGGCCGACCAGGGCACCGTGCGGCCGAGACATCACTTCCGCGTTGCAACAGCACCTACTGCCCGAACCGTCAGTGAGGGCATTTCCGGATGGGGTTCTGTCCAGCTCGGCGAGGAGGCGGGGGCCTCGTCGATGTCGAGAGTCTCCAGCTCGCCGAGGACCCGTTG
This sequence comes from Sanguibacter sp. 25GB23B1, assembly GCF_040012415.1. Lineage (NCBI taxonomy): Bacteria > Bacillati > Actinomycetota > Actinomycetes > Micrococcales > Sanguibacteraceae > Sanguibacter > Sanguibacter sp. 25GB23B1. The sequence goes on along the minus strand of NZ_JBDYKL010000045.1, from coordinate 5,108 downwards.
GTGCCCCCCCACCCGTGCCTCACCTTTGAGCTGGTCCCGTCGTCACGCAGGTGTTGCACTATGACGGCCTCGGGGTACTGGGCATCTCGAATGACCCCCTGTTCGCGGTCACGAAGGATGAAAGGGCCGACCTCGATCGCAACCGCGATTGCTGTGAGGCCTTACCGTTTCCAGGCAACCTCAGGAACTCGCTGCACCAGTCGCTGGGCCGCAGCCTCGGAGCAGTAGCCGTCGGGCCGCTACTAGCGAGGTGGTTGCGAGTGAGCACCCGAGCGATCCATCGAGGGTCAGCCATGAAACTGTCACGCTGGCGGCCAGTTGGATTCCCCGGCAAAGGTCCGTGTGGCGAGCACCTAGGGGCAGCGACATCGTCTACATTCAGACGCGTGACAGAGCCCCCAAGCTTCACGAGCTGGACGAGCCACGACGTCGGGATCAAGGTACAGACGCCAGAAGAGCTCTTTCGGATCATCAGCCACATCGCCCTGCTCTCCAGCGGCAGGACATACGCGTGGCGCGGGCAACGCGACGCGTCATGGAACTTTGACTCCTTGCTATACCGCGACACTCGGGAGGCTGACGAGACGCGTCCCGTCACTGAGAAGCTTCTCCGGGAACGAGAGTTGGTGATCCTCGACGAGGCTCGCAGGTGGGGTCTGGGCAGAGATCTCGGATCGTCCGCTACAGACATGCACCTCCTTGCTGTGCTCCAGCACCACGGAGTCCCCACCCGACTCATCGACGTGACGTCCAACCCGATGACCGCACTGTGGTTCGCCACGGAGGAGCACCCGCCCGACAAGAGCGGCAGAGTTGCGGAGACCGATGGGGTTCTGTTTGCGGTCGACGTCACGGACACCGATTGGTACCAGACCTTCCAACATGAGGGCAATCAAACCTGGGGCAAGCTCGAAAGCCCAATGTCCGGCGCATACAACACCGCGCTCGAGAAATCAGAATCAAGTGGGATGTTTCGAGCCTTTCCAGCACTCCCCGACGATCGAATGCGAGCCCAAGAGGGGTTTTTTCTAGGCAGCAAGGTTCCGGAGAAACACACTCAGCCTGGAGTGCTCGGCCTGAATCCCATCGGGGCCGCCGCCGGACAGAGCAAGTTGCAGAAGCTGCTTGAGAGCGACCGAGGACGGGGCAGACCGAGCAACCTTCCGTTCTGTGCCGTCGTTATACCGAACACTGTCAAGAGGAAAATTCGCGGGCCGCTCAAACGTACGTATAACAGACGTCGACGAGTACTATTCCCCGATGTCGACGGATTCCGGGATGCACTGAAACGCAACCAACTCGATTAGCAGCTGCCGTTCGCGGGTTGACCACCCGCGACGCCTTTGGGACCACACCCCGACATCTCCGCCCATGCGATCGGCACGCGATTCCGCGCGAGTCCCGCCACGCGGACAAGACGGCACCGGATCCTGCTCTGGGCCCGTCCGGACTCTGCGTATGGTCGTAGTGTCGCCACTCCATCGCACGATCCTTCGACAGCACACAAGCGTGGGAACACAACGCATCGCGACGAGGAGGTCACCTTGGTGTCGAAAGCCAACTGGGCGCCGCTGCCACTCGGCTCAGATCTACTACGTGGTCCAGGACAAATCACGCCAGCCACGATGATGGGTGCACTAGAGATGCTCCCCTTCAACGAGATGTCCTGGGAGGATTTTGAGAGAATTCAGTGGCGAATTCTGAGGGACGTTGAGGGCCTTCGTCATGCACAAATGTATGGGGAACGCGGGCAGCGGCAGATGGGCCTCGACGTGGTGGCGCTCGCGCCCGACGGATCGGGCGTCGCACTGCAGAGCAAGCGATACGCCAGGTTCGGTCCAGCGAACCTTCGGGCGGCGGTGCAAAAGTTTCAGTCAACTCAGCGCCCGTTCGCCGTGGGTCGCCTGATCATCGGTGTCGCGCGAGAGGTGAAAAGCACCCAGTCCGTCGACACCCTCGCCGCGCTGCGTCGTGACCTGGACTCCCTGACGCTTGACGTCTGGGACAAGCGCGAGCTCTCGGAGCTTCTGCGTAGTTCGCCAGCGATCGTGATCGAGTTCTTTGGACATGAGACAGCAAAGCGGTTCTGCCACCAGTTCGAACTTCAGCCCGTCGTTGTTCCCCCCGCTGATGCCGTCAGGATCCGGGAGGCTCTCGCTCGAACACCGGAGGAGGTCACCGGTGCAGCATTACTCCTGAAGCAGGCGCAAGAGACGTCCGGTGACCACGCTCGTGCCCTGGGGTTCCTTGAAGCCGCACAAGAACGGCTTCGCGAGGCTCATTTTCATAGTTACGCGCTGAAACTCGAACCCGAACGAGCTCGGCACCTTGTCGGCCTTGGGCGCTCGGAAGAAGCCACGCGACAAGCACTCGATGAGTTCTGGCGCGCACTCGAACAAGGCGCGGCTACGACGGCTCACATCGCGAAGCAGCGTATCCAGGAGATCGCCGGAGGCCGCAGACCCGGCGGATCGGTGTCAGAGTTCACCCGAGTCGCTCAGGTCGCGGCCGACCTGTACCTCAATCCACTTGGGTACTCACCGCCGGCAAGTGAGCTCGAGGTCGGTGACGACGCCGATCGCCTTTGTTTGGCTGTTCTTGCCGGTGAGACGGCGCTAGCGAACGACAACATCGAATGGCTGCGAACTGAGCTGCCCAAATTGGCCATCCTGACGACAAAGAGCGCGGGGACGCTCGGCTTAAGGACACGCTTGCGCTTGCTGCTGGCCGAGGCAGTTGACGACTGGACCGACATCCTGACTGAATCGCGAAGACTGCTGCTTGGACACGATCTCCTTGCACTGGTCACGGCCCGCTACGCGCGGTCCAGGGCACTGGCCCAGGATTTCGAGGAGGCCGACGCCCTTTGGGACGAGGCAACCGGCGACGCGTGCCTGGCAGAGCGTTGGGCAGACGCGTCCGCCTGGGTCCTCAGCCGTCGTGTCTTCCGTGAACGTTGGAAGCCCTTCACGAGCAACGACCTGCTGTCGCTGAACTCCGCGCTGCACGAGCTCGGGCCTGCGCTAAGGATCGTTCCCATCGTCGAGAACGCCATCGGTCAGGCAACGGAGGATCTAGCGGCGGACAGACTACGTCCTGCGGCTATCTCCGCCCAGAGGGCGCTGCGCGACGCGATCACAACAGGAGATTGGCACGCCGAGGGCAAGGCGCGGCGTGTGCTTGCCTCGATCCTCGCAGAGTCCGATGAGCCGGAACTGGCCGCGCGGCACTTCACAAAAGCGGCGGCCGTGAAGCAGGTCGAGGAGCTGGCCGACGCCTATCCCAACCGGTTCATCGACGTGACCGGTGACCTAGACGCACCCAACTACTGGACCGTCGCGACCGCATATCGCTCGATCGCTAAGCAGGCCGACATTGTGCCGGACGACGTGATCGACTCCCTCGCGGGTCGAGTCCTCGCTGACCTCGAAGCCGCGGAACACGGCGATCTCATCGACCTGGTTTTCGGGCCGACGTCGCGTTATCTGAGCGCGGTGCAGGCACTAGCGGGCATCGCGGCACGACTCACGCCGGCGAATGCCGACCGTGCACTGTCGCACTTCGAACGCCAGCCGCCCGTCGAGAAGGACAGCTTTCGCTATCACGATCGCAACGAGGCGATCGTGGTCGGAGGGATCGCGGAGACACAGCCCGGCCTCCGGTCTCGAGCTGTCGTGCATCTCGTCGCGCTGCTGCACCGGTCTCAAGAGGCACGGGTCAGCGAGAGCCTCGCGGTGGTCGACGCACACCTCGATATCGCTAAGGAGCAGGTCAAGATGCTCGCAGACGGCGGAAGCGCCTGGGCCCAAGAGGTCCTTGCTTCACGGGACCCGAATGACGTCTCCCCAGAGGTGGCCGCGGCAGCCCTTGAGTACCTTGTCTCTCCGCTCGTGCACCACCCAGGTATCTACGCCGTCGGGACCCGAGCCGTGCAACAGTCGGTACTTGTCAGTGCGCTAGAACCCGAGCAGCTCGAACCTGCGCTTGGCGAGCTCCTGCGGCGCGCGAGCGATCCACGGGTCGGTACCGGCGACCGCGGTGACTACCTGCTCGCTGCCTCAAACATCGCCGGCAAACTGTCAGAGAGCGCCCGGAGTAGGTACTACGAAGACGCGATGCGCTGCGCGTCGTCCCCCACGACGTCGGAACACGACGAGATGAACGACCAGTTCAGACACAAGCTCGGGGCTATGCGCATGACAGGCTCGAGACCTGACAGTCGAGGCAAAGCCCTGTTCCTTGCAGCGCAGCTCGCGACCACTTCAACGCAACGTTCGCGAATCAAGGACCAGGCCTTTGCGCTCCTCGGCCCAGACAACAGCTCGGGCTACTGGCCCACCAGGGCGTTGCAATATCTCGGCAAGGCGGTCAAGCGCGACATCGGATTACTGGCTCATCCCAATCGAGGGTGTAGTCGCGGTGGTGGGGTCCGCGGCGGGGTAGACGTCGAGGTTCCCTGATGATGGGAGTTCCTACACTGCCCATCCAGAGAACCTCGACATGTCTGACGCTACCTTCGCCTGCCCTGATCTGACCACGTTCTGCCGTCTTGACGAGCTCGGTCTTGTCGTGGTCGGCCAGCGCCTCGACCCCGACCGCGGAATCCTCGCGTGCCGGGTTCTCGAACCTGACCAGTGGTGCCGCCGGTGCGGCTGCGAGGGCAGGCCGCGCGACACTGTCGTCCGGCAGCTGGCTCACGAACCGCTCGGTTGGCGACCCACGACCCTGCTGATCAGGGTCCGCCGGTATCGGTGCACCGGTTGCGGGCACGTGTGGCGCCAGGACACCAGCCGGGCGGCCGAGCCGCGAGCCAAGATCTCGCGCCGCGGGCTGCGGTGGGCGCTGGAGGCGATCGTGGTGCAGCACCTGACGGTTGCCCGGGTTGCTGAAGGGCTCGGGGTCGCGTGGGACACCGCCAACGACGCCGTGCTGGCCGAGGGCAGACGGGTCCTGATCGATGATGAGCACCGCTTCGAGGGCGTGAAGGTTCTCGGCGTCGACGAGCACGTGTGGCGCCACACCCGCCGCGGTGAGAAGTACGTGACCGTGATCATCGACCTGACCCCGATCCGCGACGGCACAGGTCCAGCACGGCTCCTCGACATGGT
>NZ_JBDYKL010000044.1:0-33657 GCF_040012415.1 Sanguibacter sp. 25GB23B1 | reverse complement strand
GACGTGAAGTTCTCCCACGTCCACTGCTGCGGCCAGAACGTCTGGTCGGCGCCGACGATCTCGGAGTTGGGCTTGAAGGCCGAGAGCAGCATCCAGGCGAAGGGGAACACGGTGACGACGCCCGCGACGGCCAGGGCTGCGTGCAGGCACCAGGAGGAGAGCGCGCGCTTCATCGCTTCACCGCCGCTCGTGCGAGGCGACGACGCGGTGCCCGCACGCCCGTTCCCGCCGACACCCGGAAGTTCAACCAGGTGAGCACGGCCGTGAAGAGCAGCAGGACGAACGCGATCGCCGAGGCGTAGCCGAAGTTGTAGTTGACGAAGGCCTCGTCATAGATCATGTACGAGATCAACCGAGTGGACGTCCCCGGGCCGCCCTCCGTGAGCACGAGGACCTGCACGAAGGCTTGGAGATACCCGATGGTCGAGGTGACCGCGATGAAGAGCGTCATCGGCGTGAGGAGCGGGACGATGATCCGCCGGAACCGGGTCCAGGCGTTCGCGCCGTCGACCGCCGCGGCCTCGAGGACGTCGTCGGGCACGGCGTAGAGGCCGGCGAGGAAGAGGATGACGGCATATCCGAAGTCCTTCCAGATGGTCATGACGAGGATCGCTCCCATCGCGTAGCGGGAGTCGAGGAGCCAGTTGATGTCGAGCCCGAAGAAGGTGTTGATGGCACCGAAGCGCGGGTTGTACATGAGCTGCCACACGTAGGCGACGGCGACGAGCGGCGTCACCGTCGGCATGTAGAAGACGGCGCGGAAGAAGGTCTTGAACCGCGTCATCTTCGAGTACAGGGCGTAGGCGAGCGCGAGGCCCAGCACGAGGCGGCCGACGATCGCGACGCTCCCGAAGACGAGGGTGTTGAGCGACGAGGTCCAGAACTCCTGGTCGGCGAAGAGGCGCCGGTAGTTGGCGAACCCGGTGAAGGTGAACGTGTCGTTGAGCGGGTTCCACAGGTGCAGGCTCCCGACGGCGGCGATGCCGATGGGGACGAGCAGCAGGACGACGATGAAGAGGACGACGACGCCGACGACGACGTTGCGCAGTGCGCGCTCGCCCGGGTAGGCCATGCGGCGGCGCGGGCGGGCGCTCTCGCGGGTGCCCGCGGGTGCGGGCGAGACGGTCATGGTGTTCATGGGTGGTGCGCCGACCCCGGCACCCCAAGGGTGGGCCCCGGGGTCGGCTACTCCTTCCGAGGGGTGGACTCAGTCCTGCGCCTGGTAGCCGGGGTACAGCGACTCCAGGGACACGAAGCTGGAGCTCTCCACGTCTGTGGCGATGGTGTCCTGCGCGGTCGCCAGCGCGGCCTCGGGTGCGACCCCGTTGTAGAGGATGTCCTCCCACATCGTGGTCGTGTTGGTCTCGAAGGCTGCCGGGAAGGGGCCGGGCCAGATGTAGCTGTCGATGTCCCCGAACGACTGCAGGACGGGCGACGCGACGATCTCGGGGTCCTCGGCGAGCAGGCCGTAGGTGGGCAGGACGCCGAGCGCCAGGCACATCTCCTTCATGAGCTCGGTGTTCGTCAGGTAGTAACGCAGGAAGTCCTGGGCCACCGCCTGCTCCTCGGCGCTCGCGTTCTTGTTGATGCCGATGGTCGACTCGCCGTTGGTGCGGTCGAGGGCGTACGGGGCCTCGGTGGCGTCGGGTACCGGCGTCTGGAACGTGCTCCAGGCGAGATCGGGGAAGTCGGCGGACAGCGTCCCGCCGAAGTGCCCCCAGGAATAGATCATCGCGGTCTGCCCCTGGCCGAACGTGTCGGTCGCCGCGCCGAAGTCCTTCGAGCCGGAGCCGTCGGCGTAGATGTCGAGGAACCGCTGGATCACCTCGAGGTTGGCCTCGTTGTCGACGTCCGGCGTGGTGAGGTCGGAGGCGAACATGTTCTGTCCGAGCTGGTAGGCCAGGCCGGACTGGAAAGCGTTGAACTGACCGTTGAAGTTGAACCCCGCCTGGGTGATGCTGTCGCCCTCAGCCACGGTGAGCTGTGCGGCCACGTCGCGGAACTCGTCCCAGGTCACGGGGATGTCATCCTCAGTCAGGCCGGCGGCCTCCCACATGTCCGTGTTGTAGAAGATCGATCCGGTCATGAGGCCGAAGTCGATGTAGTAGACCTCGTCCTCGATGACGTGGGCGTCGACGTTGGCGTAGTCCGCGCGGAGATCGTCGAGCTCGATGTCGTACGGCGCCATGTTCTTGATGAGGTTGTCGTGCTGGCTGTTGTGCACGTTGAAGATCGCTGGACCGTTCTTGCCCTGGAGCTCGAGCGGCAGCTTGGTCCAGTAGTCCTCCCACGGCTGGGTGACCACCTGGATGTCCACGTTCGGGTGGATCTCCTGGTAGGCGTCCGCGATGGCCTGGGACTCGGCGTCGAAGCCCCACAGCCACCACTCCAGGGCGATCGGCTCGCCCTCGTTGACCAGCTGGTTGGGGTCCCAGGTGACGGCATCGCCGACCACGTCGAGGCCCTTGTCGGCGGTCTCGTCCTTGACGGCGTCTCCGACGCCTCCTCCGCCGCTCGAGCACGCGCTCAGCGCGAGCACCATCGCTGCGCCGGTCGCGACCATGACCTTGTGAACTCTCATCGAACCCTCCATTGGGTGTCGTCTGTGCAGGTATACCGCTATACCTCAACCCGATGAGTGTAGCGGTATATCATCGACGCGTGTCAAGACCTCCAGGAAGCGAACCTGCCGCCCGCCGACGACGCGGGGGCGGGGACGGCGTCACGCTGCAGGACGTCGCCACTGCTGCGGGCGTGACGAAGATGACCGTGTCGAACGCCTTGAACGGCCGCCACGAACGCCTCTCGGAGACCACGCTCGCCCGCGTCCTCGAGACTGTCGACCGCCTGGGCTACGTCCGGAGCGCGACGGCCCGGTCCTTGTCCGCCAACCGCTCCAACATCGTCTCCGTCACCTACCAGCCGACCTCACGGACAGGCGCCGGAGCCACGCTCGGGCAGCACGACGCCCTCTTCCTCGGCGAGCTCGAGCTGCACGTCACCCGCGCCGGGATGTACCTCATGGTCCACTCGACGACCGACGTCCAGAGCACCGCGCGCAGCCTGAAGTCCTGGAACGTCGACGGCGCCATCTTCCTCAGCACCCTCGCGGACGAGGTCGAGGTGCTCCGCGAGGCCCACGACGTCCCGATGGTCTTCGTCGACAACTACGGCGCGTCGCCGGCGATCAGCAGCGTGCGGGTCGACGACTTCCGCGGGGGCTACCTCGCGGGGGAGCGGCTCGTCCGTGCCGGGCACCGGAACATCGCGTTCGTAGGGCCCTCGCTCTTCGACACGGGCGTGGTGCGCCAGCGGTACCTGGGCTTCAGCAAGGCGCTCGACGAGCACGGCATCACCCACGACCCGTTGCTGAAACGGACCTGTCAGACCGAGTACGAGCCGGCCCTCAGGCTCGCCGGCGCCCTGGTGCGTGAGCTGCCAGAGGTCACGGCAGTGTTCGCGACCGCGGACGACATCGCCGCTGGTCTGGTCAACGGATTCCATCGAGCCGGGCGCTCCGTGCCTGACCAGATGTCCGTGATCGGCTTCGACGACATCGACCTCGCTCGTGTCACCACCCCCGAGGTGACGACCATCCGACAGGACATCCCCGCCAAGGCTCGGGCGACTGCCGAGATGCTCCGCCGCCAGCTGGACGCCGGCGCGGGACGCGAAGCCGAGCGGGTGACGCTCGAGGTGACCCTGGTCGAGCGCGGCTCCGTGGGGCCGCCGGCGCGCTGAGGAGACCGAGGTGAGCCAGCGTGTGCTCCCGGGATCACGGTCGGATCTCCAAGGGCTACGAACTCACAGCCAGTGCTTGCGCTTGAACACGGCCCAGAGTGCGACGCCCAGGCCCAGCATGAGCGTGACGGCAAAGGGGTACCCCCATGTCCAGTGGAGCTCTGGCATGTGGTCGAAGTTCATGCCGTAGACCGAGGCGATGAGCGTCGGGGTGAAGAGGATCGCTGCCCAGGAGGAGATCTTCTTGACCTCTTCGCCCTGCTCGATGGTCTCCTTGGCGAGCCGGCGGCTCTCCTCTCCCTGGGCGAGGCTCGCGCTCGACATGCGCCGCATCGCCTCGTTCTGCTCCAACGACACGAGTGTGGAGTGCACGTCGAGAGCGTTCTCGAGGAGGGATCTGCAGGTCGTGACGCGCTCGGTGACGCGGACGATGTGGTCGAGGACGTTGCGGAGACGGTTCTGTACGTCGTCGTCTGTGCCGTACCGGTCGGCGCCGCGCAGCAGCCCGTGGACCATGTCGGGCAGCGGGCCGATCGCGCGCTGGAAGGAGATCACCTGCTCGATGAGGCGGTAGATGCGCTCGGACAGCGCAGGGTCGACGTGCCCGTCGGTGAAGAGGCTGTCCTCGACCTCGTCGATGTCCTCCTCCAGACCGGAGACGACCGGGGCGTACGCGTCGACGATCTCGTCGAGCAGCGCGGTGAGCATCGCCTCGGGGCCGGTGCTGAGGAACTCCGGCTCGGCTTCGAGCGCTACCCGCGCAGCGGTGAGATCGGGCTTCGAGCCGCGCCGCAGCGTGATGACGAACTGCGGCCCGACGAAGAGGTGGATCTCCCCGAACGCGACCCGCTCGCTGGCGTCGTCGTAGGAGCCGGGCCGCAGGACGACGAACATCGTGTCGCCGTAGCGTTCGAGCTTCGCGCGCTGGTGGCCCTTCATGGCGTCCTCGACGGCGAGCGGGTGCAGGCCGAAGCGGGCGGCTGCGTCCTCGAGGGTTGCCGGGTCCGGGTCCCTCAACCCGAGCCACGCCACGGCACTGCCGGCACGGAGCACGTCCTGGGCTTCTTCGAGGCTGCGCGGGCTCGCGGTGCGGTGCCCGTCGATGTAGATGTGGCCGTCGATGGAGGTCATGCGCGATCCTCTCGTGCGTTCCCGGTGGGGGACTGGGGCGCCAGGATCCCCTGGATCGCCGGGGCGAGCACGCTGACGACTTTGTCCGTGCCGGCAGCGACGAGCGTGGGTACGCCGATGACGCGTCGCCCGGTCACGACACCGACGAGCATCGACGACGCGAGACCGGCACGGAGAGCGGCGTCGGCGTCCGTCCGTCCGCTCGTCCCGTCGAGCAACCGGGACTCGATGAAGTCTCGCAGCTGCTCGCTCGCGTTCGCGTTGACGATCGCACCGCGGAGCATCGCCATGAGCGGCTCCGACTCCTCCGGGGCTCCCTCCCACGCGCCGAGGAAGGCGCGGACGACACGCTCGCCCAGGTGCTCGTCGGGTCCCTCGAACGCCGTGCTGAAGCGCTCGAGCGCGGACGGCGGGACGGACATCACCGCGGCGAACAGCTCCTCCTTGGAGCGGAAGAACTGCATGACCTGCGATGCGTCGACCGCGGCATCTCCGGCGACGAGCCGGATCGTCGTCGCGGCGAACCCGTCGCGGGCGAACCGCGCCCGGGCGGCGTCGAGCACCGCCTGACGCGTGGTGGTGGATCCCGGTCGCCGGCCGCGGCGGGGGGCTGCGTGGTCCTGAGCCGTCATGCCTCGAACCTAGCTCACCGGATGGTTTTTCTCAACGCGTGTTGAGTTTCTCGTGCTGCGGACGTACGCTCGCAGCGATCCGAGGATTGGCCCCTGGGTCACCAGACACGAAGGAGCTCGCCATGAGCGAAGACCAGAAGCTGTTCGTCCCTTCACACCCCCTGCCCCCCGCACGGACCGGTCTGCTGACCGGCTTCGACCCGGGGACGCGGACCTTGGAGGCCGGCTTCCAGGCCGCGCCGCAGTTCCGCCCCCTGCCGGTCGACGTCGTGCTGGACAAGGACGTCGCTGTCCGGCTGCGTGACGGCGTGACGATCCACGTCGACGTCTACCGTCCCGCCGGGCAGGTGAAGGTGCCGGTCATCGTGGCCTGGAGCCCCTACGGCAAGGGGCAGGGCACCTCGCCGAGCGTCATGGGCGTGTTCGGCCTGGTCGGGCTGGACAACGGGATCGTCTCGGGCCTGGAGAAGTTCGAGGGTCCGGACCCGGCGTACTGGTGCGCGCAGGGCTATGCCATCTGCAACCCCGACATCCGGGGTGTGGTCGACTCCGAGGGTGACAGCGTGCTCTGGGACCGCCAGGAAGGTCGCGACTGTCACGACCTCGTCGAGTGGCTGGCCGAGCAGGAGTGGTGCACCGGCAAGGTGGGGATGAGCGGGACCTCCTACCTCGCGGTCTCCCAGTGGTTCACCGCGGCCGAGCAGCCCCCGCACCTGGCGGCGATCAACCCGTGGGAAGGCGTCAGCGACGTCTACCGCGACCTCGTCATGCGCGGCGGCATGCCGGACACCGGGTTCGCCCAGCAGCTCCAGGACGGCAGCTTCTTCGGCAAGAACCAGAAGGAGGACATCCTCGCGGAGGCGGAACGCTTCCCCCTCATGGACGAGCTGTGGGAGAACAAGATCCCCGACTTCGACCGGATCACGGTGCCGGCGTACGTCGTGGCCAGCTACTCGAACACGCTGCACACCGCGGGAACGTTCCGTGCATGGCGCCGGATCGCCTCGGACGAGAAGTGGCTCCGTATCCACAACGGTCAGGAGTGGCCCGACTACTACGACCAGGCGAACGTGGAGGACCTGCGTCGCTTCTTCGACCGCTACCTCAAGGACCAGGACAACGGGTGGGAGGCCACACCCCGCGTGCGCTACTCGGTCCTCGACCTCGAGGGCGGCGACCAGGTCGGCATCGCCGCGGACGCCTTCCCGCCGCAGGACGTCACGTCGACGAGGTACTACCTCGACGGGCGCTCCCGCACCCTGGTCACCGAGGCACCCACCGACGAGGTCTCCGCAGCCTACGAGGTCGGGTCCACCCCGGAGGCGGTGTCGTTCCTCGTGCGCTTTGAGCAGGAGACGGTGATGGTCGGGTATCCCAAGGCTCACCTCTGGGTCGAGGCGAAGGGCGCTGACGACATGGACCTGTTCGTGCTCGTGCAGAAGCTCGACGCGCACGGCACGCCCTTGCAGGCGTTCACCGTGCCCAACCAGAGCGCGAGGGCCCACGATCTCACGGACCATGGCGCGACCATCCTGCGGTACAAGGGCTCCGACGGACGGCTGCGCGTGTCCGCCCGCCACCTCGACCAGTCGTTGTCGACCGACGACGTGCCCGCGCACAGCTTCGACAGGGTCGAAAAGCTCGCGCCCGGTGAGATCGCCCAGATCGAGATCGACCTCCTGCCGATCGGTCTTGCGTTCCATGCCGGAGAGCAGCTGCGCTTCGTCGTCAGCTCGCGGAACCTGCTCGGGACGCTCATGCCGGGAATTCGTGAGTATTCGGGAGCCAACAGCGGACAGCACGTCATCCACACCGGCGGGGAGCTCGCGTCCTACCTACAGCTGCCCATCCAGGCCGCCTGACTTCGCGGTGCGCGTGGAACTCCTGACCACCCAAAAAGATGGACGACCTGCCAGACGAGCAGCAGGCGCCATGGAAGGAACCTAGATGTCCGTCTTCTTCGTTCGGTACACCCACCCGATAGCGCCGCCTGGCGCGAGCACCTGGAAGCCCACACCAAATGGCTTCTCACACGCCTCACTGAGGGAACGCTGAAGGCGTCCGGTCCGCTGGTCGGCACCCCGACTGGTGAGCGCGGCGCGCTCCTGGTCTTCGTCACCAAGGACCGGACTGCCCTTGAAGAGATAGTCCCAACCGACCCGTATGCAATCCACGACCTCATCCGCGCCATGGAGGTGCGGGATTGGAATCCTCTCTTCGGTGCCTTCCAGCCGGACTCCACTCTGCCTGCGACGCTGCAACATCTCGACTGGGCCCGATGCTTGCAGGATTGGCTTCACCCGGCGGCCTAGGGGGACCCCAGGACTGACTCGTCCCCCGAGGGGTGGGCCGGCCGTCATGCGCTCACCCGCTGTCGGCCGGCCTGCCAGTGTCCCGAGCATGGTGAGGGTGAACGGTGCAACACAGCCGACATTCCATGGCCAGAGCCTCCCCCGGGAAGACGCAAGACTTTTCGCCTGCCAGACGTCTTGCAACCTATCGGCTGCAAGACGTCTGGCAACGTTAGGTGAGCCGCTACGGCTTCACACCATCTGCTCGGGTGGGCTCACGCTCGGCTACCCCAATACGCGGCGGTGTTGCCGACCAGCTCCACCTGGTGCTAGCCGGATGTCAGGATGCGGCGATTAGTACCCGAAGACCATCGAGTAGGCGACCTGGGGCAAGAATTGACCCGCAGTGGAACCGGAGCCGACTCCGCAGTTCCCGTCGGACTCGCCGGGAGTCTTGATCCACAGGAGCATCTCTGCTCCGCCCCCGCTCCGGCTCGTAGCGCCGGTCTTCTGCTGTGCGGGGTTGCACCACGGCGTGCTCGCACTGCCGTTCGCGTTCCTGCTCGTGTCGATGACGAAGGGCTTCGTGTAGCCGTACCGTGCGCGGAGCTCGCCGTTGATCGCGTTCCCGTAGGCGGTGTTTTCAGCAGTGCTGAAGTAGTTCGAGATGTTCAGCGAGAAGCCGTGAGCGTTCTTGATGCCGGCTGCGTGCAGGCGCTGGGCCATCGTTGCCGCAGGTGTCCAGCCGGGGTTGCCGGCGTCGAGGTACGTCCAGGTGTTGGGCGCTTGGGCGTTGAACTGGGCGATCGCCCCGATGATCATGTTCTGGCGCTCGGTCACCTGCGCCGTGCTCATGCAGTCGTAGTCGCCGAGAGCGTCGGGCTCGATCACGACGATGGCTGGTCGTTTGGCGATCCCTCCGGCGTAGGCGGCGATCCACTCGTTGTAGGCGCTGACGCTGCCGGCGCCGCCTCCGGAGTGACCGCCGCAGGCGTCACGACCGGGCATGTTGTACGCAACCATGATGGGCAGCTTGTTGTGGTAGTCGGCGGCGCCGACGTAGGCCCCGGTGGCTGTCCCGATGGTGCCGCTCCAGCTGCCGAACCAGCGCGCCATGGGCTGCTGTGCGATCGACGTGCGGATGGCGATCGACCGGCCGTCCCACGGGTTTGCGTCCGCCCACTGCAGCACGGTGGAGTCCGGATCGACGTAGAACCCGTCCGTGAGATCCCGCGGATCGGCCGCGGACGCGGGCGCCGCGGTGACCGTGCCGAGCGCGACCGCAAACGCGACCGCGACGGCAAACAGTGGGGGGCGTAGTGCAAGCCTCATGGGTTGCTCCGTTCATGTGAGGGCCTACCGATTGGCCGGCAGTCAAGGGTCAGCGGCACGGGCGTCGTCTCCACCTTGAGACGCTCCAGCAGGCTTCAGAGCGGATGTCGGTTCGCCTAAACTGGGAGCGCTACCAGGCCGTTTCGTGCCGCTTTCAACCAAGAGTGAATGCTCTGTGTCGCTCATGTCAAGCCGTCAACGTCGTCGTGGCCAGCCCTGGGGCGTGCGCCGTCTAGAAAAAACTGGGAGCGCTACCGGATTGATCCCAGTTTCATCCGGTGGTAGTTTCCGAGGCATGCCTGCGAGGCAGCGCTCATCCCGCACACCGTGTGGGAGCGCTCCCGCTCAGAATGGAGACATCGTGGTTTCCCCTCGTCACGCGCGCCAGCTGCGCGCCCCCCGGATCGCTTCCTCGGTCTCCGTTGCCCTCGTGCTCGCCGCAGTTGCGGCGCCCTCGGCTCTCGCGAGTCCTGTCGGTGCAGTGCACGACTTCATCGGTGGTGACCCCCAGGGCTGGTACAGCTATGCCAACGCCGGGACGGTCACGTCGTCGACCGCCACGGAGGAGTTCTGCTCTGTGGTGGAGGGCGGCGAGAATCCCTGGGACATCGCGGCCCAGCACGACGGCATCGCCTTCGACCGGAACGCGACCTACACGGTGTCGTTCGATGCGCGTGCAGACGCTCCAGCCACCATCCCGATGCAGGCAGGCCCCGGCTATCCGGCCACCACCAGCCGCGAGGTGGTCCTGGACGGCAGCTCGACGCCGCAGCACGTCGAGCTCACGTTCTCCCCCGCGAGCTGGCCGACGTCCAGCGAGGACGCCGGGTCTCCCGTCGAGGACACCTGGACCACGACCACGGGCAACGCTGCCTTCCAGCTGGGTGCCCAGCCGGCCGGGTTCACGTTCTGCCTCGACAACTTCTCCATCACGTCCGCCACCGCGGAGCTCGTCGTCGGTGGAGACTTCGACGATGGGACGCTCGAGCCCTTCTACGCGACCGGGGCCGGCGTGACGAGCAGCGTCATCGACGGAGTGCTGTGCGCGGCGCTCGACGGCGGTACGTCGAACCGGTGGGACCAGATCGTCGGCTTCAACGGCGTCGTCATCGAACCCGGGACCACCTACACGCTCTCCTTCGACGCCAGCTCGTCCAGCGGGCGGCCGGTCCGCGCAGTGATCGGGGACGACGAGGCTCCGTACGGGATCCTCCTCGAGCAGAACCCGACGCTCACGACGGAGATGCGCTCCTATGCGTTCACGTTCACCCCGGAGGACGGGTTCCCGGCTTCCGACGGCGAGGACCCGGCGAGCGGTGAAGTCTCGTTCCAGGTCGGTGGCGCGGATGCCGGCTGGACGTTCTGCCTCGACAACGTGTCCCTCCGCAGCGGGACCGTCGCGCCGCCCTACGCCCCCGAGACCGGGTCCCGTGTGCGTGTGAACCAGGTCGGATACCTTCCCGACGGCCCGAAGCAGGCGACGCTCGTGACCGACGAGACCGCTCCGGTCGCGTGGGAGATCCGCGACGCAGCGGGTGCAGCGGTGTCGTCCGGGGCTACCGTGCCGGCCGGCGTCGATGCGACCGCCGGGCTCAACGTCCACGAGCTCGACTTCAGCAACCTCACCGCGCCCGGCACCTACACCCTGGTTGCCGATGGGGAAGAGAGCCACGCGTTCGTCATCGATGCGGGCATCTACCAGCAGCTGCGGTACGACGCCCTGAACTACTTCTACCCGGCGCGCAGCGGCATCGCGATCGACGGATCCGTGATGGACGGTCAGCCCGACGCTGCGGAGTACTCCCGGCCCGCTGGTCATGTCGCGACCTCGGACGGCTCCTCGGAGGGCACCAGCGCCAACCGAGGCGATGCTGACATCGCCTGCCTCACGCCGGCGACCGAGGGGCAGTACTGGATGTATGGGGACTGGACGTGCAACTACACGTCCGACGTCACGGGTGGTTGGTACGACGCGGGGGACCACGGGAAGTACGTGGTCAACGGCGGCATCGCCGTCGCGCAGATCCTCAGCACCTACGAGCGGACCCGGTACAGCCCGACGGCGGCCGGTGCGGATCTCGGTGACGGCACCTTGAACATCCCGCTGGACGAGAGCAGCAACGGCGTCCCGGATGTGCTGGACGAGGCGCGCTGGGAGCTCGAGTGGATGATGAAGATGCAGGTCCCGGCCGGTGCCGACATGTATGCAGGGATGGTGCACCACAAGGTCGCCGATGCCGACTGGACCGGCCTCCCGCTCCTTCCGTCCGACGACCCGCAGGAGCGATACCTGCACCGCCCCTCGACGGCAGCGACCCTCAACTTCGCAGCGGTCGCGGCGCACGGCGCACGTCTGTGGGCGGAGTACGACCCCCAGTTCGCGGCCGACCTGCTCGCTGCCGGCCAGATCGCCTGGGATGCAGCACTCGCGACCCCTGACCTCTTTGCGCCGGCCCCGAACGCGGACCCCAGTCCCGGTAGCGGCCCCTACAACGACACCACCGTCGGCGACGAGTTCTACTGGGCGGCTGCGGAGCTGTTCCTCTCCACCGGAGAGCAGGAGTACGAGGACCACGTCCTCGCGAGCGAGTACAACACCGCTGACATCTGGACCGCCGGCGGCTTCAACTGGTTCGAGACAGCGGCACTGGGCCGGCTCGACCTCGCCACCGTCGAGTCGGACATTCCTGGGCGCGCCGCCATCCGCGACTCCGTGGTCACCGCCGCCGAGCGATACCTCGCATGGCAGACCGACGAACCCTTCGGCACCGCATACCCCGGTAGCGACGGGATCTATGACTGGGGCTCGAACAGCGCCATCCTCAACAACCAGGTCGTCATGGGCACCGCCTTCGACCTGACCAGCGATCAACGCTTCGCCGACGGGGTGCTCGAGGCAATGGACTACCTCCTCGGCCGCAACGCCCTCAACAACTCCTACATCACGGGCTACGGGGAGACGTACTCCGAGAACCAGCACAGCCGCTGGTTCGCCGACTCCCTCGAACCCGCCCTGCCGAACCCGCCCCGCGGGTCCGTGTCGGGCGGGCCCAACTCCAACTCAGCGACCTGGGACCCAGTCATCAAGGCGGCATACAGCGCTGATCACATGTGCGCACCGCAGCTGTGCTACCTCGACGACATCCAGTCCTGGTCGACGAACGAGATCACGGTCAACTGGAATTCCGCCCTCGCCTGGGTCTCGTCCTTCGTCGCCGACCAGGCGGACGGCAACGAGTCAGCCGCCGGCGACGTCGTCCACGTGCTCGTCCACCCCGAGGACATCACCGTCGTCGAAGGGCATGAAGCCGCCTTCACCGCCACGGCGGCGGGCAACCCCGCGCCCGCCGTGCAGTGGCAGCGCCTGCTCGAAGGTGTCTGGACAGACGTGGCCGGTGCGACCGCCTCGACGATGGTCTTCACAGCCCGGCCCGAGGACGGCGGGGAGTACCGAGCTTTCTTCGTCAATGAGTTCGGGGGCTTTTACACGGACTCGGCCACCCTCGCGGTGACCGCTGCCGCAGGCCCCCTCACGCCAGCGCCGGCTGAGCCGACCCTGCCGGGCGCGCAACAGGCCGAGCCCGGTCCTTCCACAGCCGATGGCCAGAGCGGGAATCTGGCCCGAACCGGCGTGGAGGCGCGTTGGATGATCCTCGCCAGCATCGCCCTGCTCATCGCCGGCGCCGGTACCTCGATCGCGGCTCGGCGAGCACGCGAGCGACGGAACGTCTCTGCGGGTGGCGGGAATGGCGGACAGTAGGCTGGCAGCCATGCCAGACGACGCGACCGGTGGTTCAGTGTCCGAGCCACCCCGCCGGCTCGCGAGCGACCCGTCCAAACAGCCAGACTTGCTCAAAGGAGCGACCCTCGACGAGGTGGCACGCCGCGCGGGCGTGTCTCGCTCTGCGGCCTCGCGCGCCATGAACAACGCCCGCAACGTCAGCCTGTCCAAGCGCGAAGCCGTCGAGCGAGCGGCCAAGGAGCTCGGCTACATCCCCAACGCAACGGCACGAGCCCTCGCGACCAACAAGGTGGGCTCGGTGGTTCTCGCTTTCTCCGGCGACGATCCGGCATTCTTCGGCGATCCGTTCTTCTCACAGGTCATCATGGGCGTCGCGACGGTCCTCGAGAAGGCAGAGCTCGATCTGACCCTCATGCTGGCCTCGTCCGCCAACGGCCAGGCGCGGATCGAACGCCTGCTGAAGTCTCGGCGCACCGATGGAGTGATGCTCATGGCACTGCGGCGCGACGACCCGCTGAACCGAGTCGCGGACGCCACGGACCTCCCGATCGTCTTCTGCGGGCGTCCTCTGACGGGGGAACCGCGCTGGTACGTCGATGCTGACAACCGGGGGGGCGCGCGCAGCGCGACGGAACACCTGCTGAGCTCGGGGCGCCGCCGTATCGCGGCGATCACGGGACCGATGGACCTCGAGGCATCCGTCGCTCGGTACCAGGGCTTCGCTGATGCGATGGCCTTGGCCGGGCTGAGTGCCGATCGGGTCGAGCACACGGACTTCAGCCACGAAGGCGGCGCCCAGGCCATGACGAGACTCCTGTCGCGCCACCCTGACCTCGATGGTGTCTTCGTCGGCTCAGACAACATGGCGGCCGGCGCGATCGGCGCACTCAAGGCTCACGGCCGAGCAGTCCCGGCGGATGTTGCGGTCGTGGGATTCGACGACCTCGACGTCGCCCGCCAGACCGATCCGGCCCTCACGACGGTGAGCCAACCCATCCGTGCCCTCGGGCACGAGATGGCCACGATGCTCATCCGGCTGATGAACGGAGAGAGACCGAGCCCGATCATCCTGCCTACGCACCTGGTCGTCCGCGCATCCGCCCCGTCACGGCGCGACCCGCACGACGTCGACGGGTAAGAACAGCCAGTGTCATAGAGGCCGGCTGTCAGACCAGGTTGCTCCGCAGTCCGTAGTGAAAACGCTCGGCCCTTCTCTGACGGCAGCGGCCAGCACGGCTGCGCTGATGTGGATGCTGGTTGCATCCCCGTCGGCAGTGGTGCGCTCAGAGCCAGTGGTTGCGCGTGAAGGCAGCCTGGAGCCCGCGGCACAGACCTCCCATGAGAGCGATAGCGAACGGGGAGCCCCACGCCCAGTGAAGCTCGGTCATCTGGTCGAAGTTCATGCCGTAGACCGACGCGACGAGCGTGGGCGTGAAGAGGATGGCCGCCCACGAGGAGATCTCCTCGCCCTGGGCCAGGCTGGCGCTGGACATTCGTTGCATCGCCTCGTTCTGTTCCAACGACACGAGGGTCGAGTGCACGGACAGCGCGTTTCGAGGAGGCACCGGCACGTCGTGACGCGCTCGATGCGCAGTCTGCTCTACATGAGGGCCTTCGCTCAGGCGTGGCCGGATGAGGAAGTATTTGTGCACCAGGCTGGTGCACAACTTCCTTGGCGACACGTGACCACCCTGCTCGACCGCGTGAAGACTGTCGCCGAACGGGACTGGTACGCATCGCAGGCCCTTGAGCATGGCTGGTCTCGAACGGTGCTGGAGAATCAGATCGCGTCCGGCCTCCATCGCCGGATCGGTGCCGCTCCCTCGAACTTCGTCGACCACCTCCCACCGGTCGACTCCGAGCTCGCTCAACTGCGCACGTCGGTCAGCTTGGTACCTACGTCGCCCTGGTCGACGACCGCTTGCGTCGCGCTGACCGACATGCCCACACCCTGGGGATCCTGTTGTGCGCTGGCCGGAACGAGGCCATCGTGCACTACGCCCTGGCGGGTGCATCGGCGCCGCTGGCCGTGGCCGGCTACACCTACAAGTCGCTTCCGCTCAGTGAGCAGGCCGCCCTCCCCGCGGCAGAAGACCTCGAGGCGATCCTCACCCAGGCGACTGAAGGAGGCCCGAGGGACGAGAACTGAGTTCGCGAGAAGTCTCGTTAGGGGTCGAGAAGTTGGAAGGCACCAACAATGACGTAACCTACTTTGCGCACCCGGAGTGACACGCCCGAGATTGTGCAAAGTAGCCCGGCGCGCCTGCGCAATCTGCGCTGCACGTCAACAGTTTGTTGTTGTGGACGTGCAACCTAGACTGCACGCTCGCGCATCTATGCTGCATGGTTGACTCTTTGCCTGATTGTGCCTATCAGGTGGGGTGCGAGTGTCGAGATGGTGGCACCTCGGTGGCAGCGTAGTGCTGGGGTGGCGGGAACGCAGTGGGACGCAGGTGTGCACCACCAGTCGTGGTGTGGCCAAGATGGTTGGGGCGTGTGGGTCCCCACGTGTCGAGGCGGTGGCGCTGCCGGACGGCAAGCAGCCTCACTTCATCCACGCCGGCGACGAGCTCCTGGCGGCCGCCGGTCTGTACGCCCCGCGCAAGGACCCCGCCACGGGGGAGTGGACGCTGTCGTTCACCGTCATCACTCGCGAGGCTCGCGACGCCTCCGGTGAGGTGCATGACCGGATGCCGGTCTTCCTCGAGCGCGACGTCTGGGACGAGTGGCTCCACCCCGCCAAGCTCGTGGACCCCAAGGCGATGGTGCCGATGATCGACGCGAGCTCGCAGGCGATCGCTACGACCATGACGACGCACCTGGTGAGCCGAGCCGTCAACAACGTGCGCACGGCCGACCCCACCGGCCCGGCTCTCATCCAGGAGATGTCGTGACGTGGGGTGATTGAGAGATCGTTGAACGGGAGCACCGAGCCGCTGTCCTCCTCAGTCGGGAGGACAGCGTCTCTGGAGAGGCCGGGGTGTGAAACCGTCGGTTGTCCCTCTGTGAGTGTGGTGCTTAGAAGAAGGTCGGTTCGCGCGGGGTATACGGGCCTTCGAGCGCGGCCACCTCGTCGTCTGTGAGCGTCAGCTCCAGGGCGGCGGCAGCGTCGGTGAGGTGCTTCACCTTCGTGGCGCCGATGATCGGGGAGTCGACGACTGGGTTCTTCAGGACCCAGGCGAGCGCCACGGTGGCCATGGAGACGTTGCGGTCGGTGGCTATGCGCTCGACGGCGTCGACGATCGCCTTGTCGGAGTCGAGGAACATCGGACGCCCGAACTGGTCGGTTCCCGGGTTGGATGCGGCACGGGTGCTGCTCTTGTCGCCCCATGGGCGAGCGACGATGCCGCCGTTGAGCGGGCTCCAGATCATGTTGCCGACTCCCTGGTCGGTGAGCAGGCCCTGCATCTCTCGCTCTTCCTCGCGCTGGAGCAGGTTGTACTGGTCCTGCATCGAGACGAATTTTGTCCAGCCGTGCAGCTCGGCGACGCTCTGCATCTTCGCGAACTGCCACGTCCACATCGACGATGCACCGATGTAGCGGACCTTGCCGGACTTGACGACGTCGTGGAGTGCTTCCATGGTCTCTTCGACCGGCACCTCGGGATCGAAGCGGTGGATCTGCATGAGGTCGACGTAGTCGGTGCCGAGGCGGGTCAGCGACCCGTCGACCTGCTCGAGGATCGCCTTGCGGCTGAGACCGCCGCCGCCGGGGTTCTGGCTCATCGGCCAGTAGATCTTCGTGGCGAGCACGGTCTCTTCGCGGCTGGAGTACTCGCGCATGGCGCGACCGACGATCTCCTCGGAGGAGCCACCGCCGTAGACGTTCGCGGTGTCCCAGAAGTTGATGCCGAGCTCGACGGCCTCCTTGAACAGCGGGCCGGCGGCCTCGTCGTCCAAGGACCAGTTCTGGAACGGGTTGGGGGTGCCGAAGCTCATGCATCCGAGGGTGAGGCGGCTGATCTTGAGTCCAGAGGTACCAAGTCGGGTGTAGTCCATGGTGTGTTCCTGTCAGAGAGGAGGGGCAGCGCTGAGCTGTGTGCCAGGCCTCGACGGTATGCGCGCACCGGACCCGTGTGGGAGTCACTGGTATTGGCTCCCAGAGCCGTGGCCGGGGGCGAATACCAGTGACTCCCAGGAGCCGCAGCAGTCGGCTAGCGTCGGGCGTTATGGACAGCCAGGACGACGTGCAGCAGTTCCTCACTGCGCTCCGAGCGCGCATCACACCGGAGAAGGCCGGCCTGATGCACTTCGGTGGAGAGCGCCGCGTCCCGGGCCTGCGGCGCGAGGAGGTAGCCCAGCTCGCTGGTGTCAGCACGGCCTACTACACGCGCATGGAGCGGGGCGATCTCAGCGGGGTGTCCGAGAGTGTCCTCTACGCGCTCGTTCGAGCGCTACAGCTCGACGAGGCAGAAGCCGCGCACCTGCTCGACCTCTCCCGAGCCGCGAGCGGGCCACGCCGAGCACCGCGGTCCAAGCCCGAGTCCCGGGTGTCACCGCTGGTCGCTCAGCTGCTCGACACCATGCGCGACGTCCCGGCCGTCGCGATGAACCGAGTCACTGCCGTCGTGGGGTCCAACGCTCTGGGACGTGCGCTCTTCCCCGACCTCTTCCCGGCCGACGCCGCGCCCCTCAACAGCGCCCGGTACCTGTTCCTCGATCCCCGGTCCCAGACCTTCTACCCGGGCTGGGAGACCAGCGCCCGCGAAGCCGTCTCGGCGCTTCGACTCATGGCGGGGCACGACCCCAGCGACCGGGCTCTCATGGCGCTCGTGGGCGAGCTGGCCACCCGGAGCCCGGACTTCCGAACCTGGTGGGGCGGGCACACGGTCCGCACTCACATCACCGGCAACAAGAGGATCAACCACCCTCTCGTCGGCGAGATGACGTTGGCCTACGAGACCCTCGCGCTCCCGTCGAGCAACGGCATCGTCATCGCGACGTACCTGGCTGAGCCGGGCACGCCGTCCGCGGACGCTCTCGACCTGCTGCGGAGCTGGACGACGCAACCCGACGCCGTGACGCATTCGCTGGACGGAAGCCACTGATTCCTCTGCCGCCGCCTGGTTCGGGTTACTCACGCCAGGAGTGCGACCTCGCGCAGCCACACCTCGAGGTCGGGGCCGGCGTCGGCGACTTCCTCGCCCTGTACGGCGAGCCCGTCACCGATCATGGCGCTGTTCGCGAGCTCGGTGTAGATCTCGATGGACCGTCCTAGTCCGCTCATGGCGTGGGTCGTGACGGGCAGCACGCGTTTGCCCTCCAGAGGGACCGACTCGACGAATGTCGACATGATCATCGGGGGGCGAACGTTCCAGATGGGACTGGCGAGGATCACCGTGTCGTATCCGGTGACGTCGGGCAGCGTCGAGGCGATCGCAGGCCGGGCGTCCTGGTCCTGCTCGAGGACGTTGCGCGCGACGGTCTGGTCGTAGTTGGCCGGGTACGGGTCGGCCTCCTCGATGCGGTAAGTGTCGCAAGCGATACGGTCCGTGATCATCGTGGCGAGGACTTGGGTGTTGCCGACCTCGAGGTCACGCCGTTCGCCGTACCAGTAGTTCTCCCCGGGTCGGGAGAAGTACACCAGCAGCGTCGCGCTGTTCGGCGGGGACGCTGGGTCCATGGGCGGGGCCTCCTGGCTCTGGGTGGGGTCGCGTGGCATGTCGGGGTCGGCGCATCCGGCCACGGTGAGCACGGTCGCCCCGGCGCCACCGGTCAGTGCTGCGCGGAGGAACGAACGTCGGTCGAACACCGGGGCGGTCATGTGCCCGGGGTGGTCACCGCGCCGTCACGGGTGACGGCCAGCGACGCCAGCAGGGCCAGACCGTCCGCACCGGGCGTCCCGGGTGCGGCGCTGTAGGCGATGAACACCAGGCCGGTCGGCTGGACGAGCTCCATGACGTCGTACTCCAGGGCGAGCACGCCGACCTCGGGGTGGCGAAGCCGCTTGATGCCCGTGCGGTGCAGGCGCACGTCATGAGTGGCCCACAGGGTACGGAACGTCTCGGAGCGGGTCGAGAGCTCGCCGACGAGGTCGGACAACGGCTTGTCGTAGGGGTTGTGGCCGGCGGCGGCGTGCAGCGCCGCGACGCAGTCGTGGGTGACCTGCTCCCAGTCGGGGTAGTAGTCGCGTCCCGAGGGATCCAGGAAGGCGAACCGGGCGCTGTTGGGAGCGGTGCCGGTGTGCCGGGCGAAGCGGTAGATGGGGCTGAGGAGCTCTCGGGCCAGGGCGTTGTCCGCGACGACGTCCATGCGCGAGTCACGGACGTACGCCGGCACGGTGGTCATCGCGTCCAGGAGGCGCTGAAGCGAGGCCTGAACCGGGGTGCGAGGGGCTGGGGTACGGCGCCGGCGAACGGACTGGTTCGCTGCGTGGGCGAGGTTGCGCAGGTGCAGCTGCTCCGCCTCGTCCAGGCGCAGAGCTGCCGCGATCGCGTCCAGGACCGCATCGGAGGCACCGGAGAGGTTCCCTCGCTCCAAGCGGGCGTAGTACTCCGAGGAGACACCCGCCAGGACGGCGACCTCATCGCGACGCAGCCCGGCGACCCGGCGCCGTCCGGTACCCGCCGGCAGTCCGACATCGGTCGGGCTCAGCCGGGCACGCCGGGAGCTGAGGAAGTCGCGCACCTCGTCACGTTGGTCCATGCCCTCGACGGTACGAGCAGCAGGACCCACTAGCCACGTACTGCTGGTGCACCCATACCTAGGGCGTCCCTCGCAACGGCGATTCGTGGTCACATGGATGAAGCGGGAGCTGCACCCGCACCTCGTTCCACGAGTCGGTCTCGTCGAGGACGACGAGCACCCGCCAGGGCGAACCCACCACGTTCGCACTGCGACCAGAGGCCACCAACTCCCGGAAAGGCTCGACCATGACCTACCAGATTCCCAACGTCACCCTGAACAACGGCGTCGAGATGCCTATCCTCGGCTTCGGCGTCTTCCAGGTCCCCGCAGAGGAGACCGAGCGCGTCGTGACCGACGCCTTGGCTGCCGGGTATCGCCACCTCGACACGGCCTCCGCCTATGGCAACGAGGAGGCCGTGGGCCGTGCCATCAAGGCCAGCGGCATCCCACGTGATCAGCTGTTCGTGACCACCAAGCTGTGGATCCACTCTGGTGGCGAGGAGGGCACCAAGCGGGCCTTCGACACCTCCCTGCGACTGCTCGGCCTCGAGCACCTCGACCTGTACCTGATCCACCAGCCGCTGGGCGACTACTACAGCTCCTGGCGCGCGATGCAAGAGCTGAACCGTCAAGGAGCCGTCCGCGCGATCGGCGTCTCCAACTTCCACTCCGACCGGCTCGTCGATCTCATCGAGCACAACGAGATCACCCCCGCCGTCAACCAGATCGAGACCCACCCCTACCACCAGCGCACCGCCGACCAGCAGGTCATGACCGAGCGCGGCGTCCAGATCGAGTCCTGGGGCCCGCTGGCCGAGGGCAAGAACAACATCTTCAGCGACCCGACCCTGACCGCCATCGGCGAAGCTCACGGCAAGTCCGTCGCCCAGGTCGCCCTGCGGTGGCTGATCCAGCGCGGTGTGGTGGTCATCCCGAAGTCGTCCCGCCCCGAGCGGATGGCGGAGAACATCGACGTGTTCGACTTCGGCCTCACCGACGAGGAGACGTCGCGCATCGCCACGCTGGACACCGGCGTGAGCGTCGCGTTCGACCACCGCGACCCGGCGATGGTCAGCTACCTCAACGCCCGCCGCGCCGGCTGAACCCACCCACACCAGTGATCCGGGCGTGCACCGGTAGCGACGCGCGCCCGGATCGCTTCGAGCCCAACACATCTCATGAAGGAGAACGACGATGATCAAGCGCACCCTGGGCCGCAGCGGCCTCGAGGTCTCCGGCCTGGGACTCGGATGCATGGGCCTCAGCCACGGTTACGGCGCTGCCGTCGACCAACAGGATGGCATCGCCCTCATCCGCGCCGCGGTGGACCAGGGCGTGACCTTCTTCGACACCGCCCAGGTCTACGGCCCGTTCACCAACGAAGAGCTCGTCGGCGCCGCACTGGCTCCCGTGCGTGACCAGGTCGTCATCGCCACCAAGTTCGGTTTCTCCTTCGACGGTTCGACGTCCTCAGGCCTCGACAGCCGTCCCGAGCACATCCGCGCAACCGTCGAGGACTCCCTGCGGCGCCTGGGAACCGAGTTCATCGACCTGCTCTACCAGCACCGCGTCGACCCAGACGTTCCCATCGAGGACGTCGCCGGGACCGTCAAGGACCTCATCGCCGAGGGCAAGGTGAAGCACTTCGGGCTCTCTGAGGCCGGCGACACCACCATCCGCCGCGCCCACGCGGTCCAGTCGGTTACCGCCCTGCAGAGCGAGTACTCCCTCTTCTGGCGTGAGCCCGAGGCGCAGATCCTGCCGACCCTGATCGAGCTGGGCATCGGGTTCGTGCCGTTCAGCCCGCTCGGCAAGGGATTCCTCACTGGGGCGATCACCACCACCACGACCTTCGACGACGGCGACCTGCGCAACACCCTGCCACGCTTCACCGAGGACGCCCGCGCCGCGAACCAGGCCCTGGTGGACTCCGTCTCGGCCGTCGCCGCCCGCCGCAACGCCACCCCGGGCCAGGTCGCACTGGCATGGCTGCTCGCCCAGCACCCCTCGATCGTGCCCATCCCCGGCACCACCAAGCAGCACCGCCTCAGCGAGAACAACGCCGCCGCCGACCTCCACCTCGAAGCCGAAGACCTCGCCGAGCTCACGGCCGCGTCCGACCAAGCAGACATCCAGGGAGCCCGCTACCCCGAGCACATGCAGCGCTGGATCGACCGCTGAGCGAGTCCTAGCCTGTCGTGAGGGTGCTGATGCGTCGGTAGAGCGTGGCGAGGGGCATGCCGAGGTCGCGGGCGACTTGGCTGGCGGGTTCGCCGGCGGTGATGAGTCGGTGGGCGTTGTGGATCTGGCTGTCGGTGTACTGGGGTCGGCGGCCACCGAGGTCCTTGCCAGCGGCGCGGCGTTTGGTGACGGAGTCGCTGACTCGTTCGCGTTTGATCTCGAGCTCCATCTGGGCGAGGGCGGCCATGACGGTGGAGCTGATCGAGCCGATCAAGGAGCTCAAGCGCGAAGAGCGACTCGAGGAAGCGCTTGTTCTCTGTTACGCCGCCGTCGAAGGAGCGGAGGGGGATCGTGATGGGCGTGAACCTGCTCCCGCATACACCTAGCAGGCCGCGATCGTGCACAGGAAGCTCGGGCAGCGTGAGGAAGAGATCGCAGTGCTAGAGGTGGGTCCGGCACAGTCCTCCAGAACGCCGCGATGGGAGCCGAATCGCAGACAGGCTCGCGAAGCTCAAGCACCAGTTGGGTGCGTCCTCCGGGTGGTCCGCAACGCAGGGCAGGCGTGTGCGTGACCGACTGGCCCGAGCCCGGACGCTCAGGGTGATGTTCTGGCCGTCGGATGTGACGCGGTGTTGGGGGCATGCGACCTACTCTGCATGGACCTCGCGACACGCCCGAGAGTGTGCAAAGTACAGCGGCGTGTCCGTGCAATCTGCGTTGCACGTCAACAGTTTGTTGTTGTGGACGTGCAACCTAGACTGCACGCTCGCGCATCTATGCTGCATGGTTGACTCTTTGCCTGCCCTTGCCTAGTAGATGGTGCGCATGTTTCGAGCTGGTGGACCCTAGGTGGTGGCTTAGTGCTTGGGTGCGGGCAACGTAGTGGGATGCAGGTGTGCACCACCATGCGCGGTGCGGTCGAACTGGTTGGGGTATGTGGGTCCGCACGTGTCGTGGCGGTGGTGATACCTCGCTGCGGCGAGAGCCGCCCCCAGGTGAACAGCGCCCTGTGCCGTCCTGATGGTCGCGCTCGATGGAGGGCATGCTCGAGTGTTCCAAGTCGCCGTCGTGTGCGACTCTCGGGGTGAAATCTCACGACCAGGCGAGCGAACGGCGACTCGACAGCTTCTCGGACCCGGCTGGCGACTTGAGAGGGACCATACTGACCGCTATGGAAGGATCAGCAGAGCCGCAGCCGCCAGCACCGGGTTGGTATGGGGCACCAGATGGAACTAGCCGGTACTGGGATGGCTCCACCTGGCTGGCCCGCGAAGGGGGCACCCCACCCACTGCCCAGCGCGGCCGGAAACGTGGCGTGGTAATTCCATTGCTCTTCGTCGCGCTCATCGCGCTATCTGTTGGGGCGGCCGCCTACAGCATCGAGGCTCGCGCCGACGATCGTGAGTTGCGAGCGGTTGAAGAGAAGCGTGAGGACGAGAACCGCGCGGCCCGCGACGAAGAAGCGCGTCAAGCGGCCGCTGCAGCGGAGGCAACGAAGGTCAGAGAAGCCGCCGAGGCCCAGCAGGCGCAGGATCTCCAGGACGCTGCAGACGCCCTCACCAAAGCGAAAGCAGCCGCCGACGCCAGGGACCTGGACATGGCGCAGGCCGAGACGGGTGGATGGACTGTCGTCGAGTCGGGGACGCTTTACTACCGCTATGCCGAAGACACGGAGGTTGACTGCGGAAGCTGGGACTGCACCGGCGTCTTCGTCTACACCTTCGATGGATGCGACAGTGTCTACGTCGAGGCCGCCGTCGAGTCGAACGGTGTCGTGATTGGAATGGCCAACGATCTGATTGGTGCGCTCCTTCCAGGCCAGTCGGGCGGCCTCTTCTTGGAGGATTTCTCGGATCGCGGGGATACCTTCAGAGTCACCGACGTGAGCTGCCGCTAGTTGTAGCGACTCGCGACGAGTACACGACTCGTTCAGCGGGTGAAGACCTGCATTGGACCTCGAGAGGACCGAAGCTGATTGCCCGCTCGATGTCTCGTGCCGCGGGCGGAGCGGGAAGGTCGCGGAGGCACGCCGTGTGCAGGTTGGGAGCGCCTAAAGGATGCCTCGGGGCAAGCGGCGGCGCTTGCACGCTGGAGCCCAGATCGCTGCTTCGAGCTCGTCGCCGGGATGTGGCGAGGCCGGTTGGCCGTCGGCAAGGTGTGCCCACATGAGGGCGTCCGGCGAACCTGTATGGGGCCGACTTCACCCGTCCGCCGGTCCGTCGGCCTTGCTCTGTCCCCACCGTTGCGGGATGAGGTGTTTGGTTCGAGCCTACGTTTCGAAGTGAATAGTGGACGGTACTAAGCAAATGACGCTCTCGCCCGCGGAGTTTCTGATTCTGAATCAGATCCTGTGGGGTTGCGAAACGGACGAACAAGGCTTGATGCCCTGGACGCTTCGGTGCAATACTCGGCTTTGCCCTGTATGTCAGGGGACTGGTTCTCACCCGCTGCAACCTCTGGGCTGACGACGCCGCCCGCGTCGTGCCCAGCTTCTCGGTACGAGCGCGGGAACGAGCTGATTCGTCAGATCCGGCAGGCTTGCCGTCCGTTCGAGCGAGGTGGTCGAGATGGCAGAGTTCAGGGATGGGCCGGTAGTGATTCGGTCAGCTCGCACCGGTCGGCCCTCGACGCGCGACCGTGTCTACAAGCCCGGTGAGCTCGTGCGCTGCGACACTCGCATCCCAGCACACCTCGCCCAGCAGCTCTACGACTCTGCGCATGAGACCGGTCGCCCGATCAGGGTCGTGATCGCCGACCTGCTCGCCAAGGCTCTCGACGACGTCGACGAGGTCCCCATGGCCTGAATCGGACTCGGCGCTGGACGCCAGAAACGCGAAACAGGTCCCAGAGTTCCAGCTCTAGGACCCGATCGCCGCGCTGCAGCGGACTCCACTCCGCTGGAAGAAACACCCACCGCTCATTTTGGGGTACTCCTATGTCTTCAGCAGAATCAGAATGCGCTTCCGTAACGGTCTCCGTCAAGGCGTGCGGAGCGAAGTCGCCCATCCCATCCACCGCGCTCTCGGTTAAGCCTGCGTCTTGGAAGGTCCGAACCCTTGCAGGAGGCGACCAGACATGGGACTGGGCCCAGGGACCTCCGCCGATACGCGATCTTGTCCCGGCTCGTCGTCCGGCTGCAGATGCTATGTCGCGCCACACGCCGGTCCACATGGCTTGCCAGACCACCGGCGCCTCCCTGCTCCTGGAATCGGGACTCGAGTATGAACTGGCACGTGAGCTCGATCGGGACGCGAGTGTCACGTGGCTTGTGGCGCAGCCTGTCCTGCTCAGGCTTGAAGGTGGGATACGGCACGTGCCAGATCTTTTGGCCGAGCACCAGGGCGGTCGCGTCGTCGTCTGGGATGCGCGACCGATCGAACGCCGTGACGAGGGCTTCGTCCACGTGGCCGAACTGACCGAGCTGGCGTGCCGGGCTGTCGGCTGGGAGTGCGCGTTGTACGACACAGCGGACACCGCTCGCAGGCTCAACCTCATGTGGCTCGCGAGTTTTCGCCACTGTCCCGACTGGCCTCACGTTGGCGCGAAGAGCCGACTGATGGAGCGGACCGCTTCACCAGTCACGATCAGCGAGCTGATGGAACTCGACGACGGCGACGGACACCTCATCGGACTGATGTGGCACCTGCTGTGGACGGGAGACCTTGTCGTGTCCCTCGACGAGCGGGTGACGGGAGCAACGGTCGTCCGATCCTTGGAGGGTTCGCATGATTGAGAACAGGATCGCGATCGCCCCAGGAGACATAGTGCTGACAGACGACGGCACCGCCGTGGTGCTTCGCATCGACCGCGCCGGACTCGAGATGCGCGACGTCCGCGGACAGGTGTCGTGGGTCGAATGGCCCGACCTGAAGACCGTGGCACCGATCGACGGAAGCCAAACCGATGAGGCGCCGACCTTGCGCAGCTTCGCGGAGACCTGGAACCGGCTCGATGAGGACGCGCGGGCTGAAGCGCTCTTTCGGCTCGCTGTTGTCCAAGAAGTCGCCACGGGGTACCGCCACGGACACCCCGAACTCCGGCTCCCCGGCGAACCCTCGGAACTGTTTGACCCCGCGCTGGGTTCGTCGCTCACTGTCCGGTGCAGACGGATGGCCGAGCGGCTTAATCACGAGATGGAGACGGGACGGCGCAGCTCGATGTCCGCTCCGGTGTCGGTTCGAACCGTCCACGTGTGGTTCACCCTATGGCGTGCGAACGGCTTGATCGGCTTGGTGGACGGCCGGCGGGCGAAGCGTATCGAGGTCTTCTCGACGCTGCCATTGGCGTGGCGCGAGGCCGCACGGGAGGTCGTCGCGGCGTTTGACGGGGACGTCTCGACAGTGAACCTGCGCGAAGTTCGGCGTCGCGTCAAGGTTCGGCTGCGTGACGCGGGTCAGGATCTTCAGGTGCCAGATCGCGCCGCGAGTCGCTACGTGTCTCACCTCATGTCGACACGCGGCGCGACTACACGAGCTCAGCGCTCGAACAAGCTCAGAGGCGTCTCCGGGACGGCGTCGTTCCCGGCGATGGTGCCCGGTCAGGTGGTTGCGATCGACGTCACCCGGTCGGACGTCATGGTCTGGTGCCCTGTGCGCGAGGGGGCGTGCAGTGTGGAGATCATCTCCGCAATGGACCTGGCCACGCGCGTCATCCTGGCATTGCGCGTGGTGCCGATGAGCGCGGACGCCCACGACGCGTCGATGCTCATGTACGACGTGATGCGGCCCTTCTCTCAGCTGGTCGAGGGCACCGATGTGTCGGACTGGGCATGGGCCGGGGCGCCTCGGCAGATCGAGTTCTACGCGGATGCGGACGACGCAGAGCCGGACTGTTCCGGCGTCGAGGTGACCTGCCCGCGCACCTGCCGGAACCTGCGCGTGGCGCCCGGCCTGCAAGGCGAGCACATGGTGCCGGGCGTCCGACCGGCTGCCGTGCGCGCAGATCACGGCTCGATCTTCGTCTCGCAAGTCTTCCGGGAACTCTTGGCCCGCTTCGGCATCGACCTTCCGCTCTCGCGCACCCGTCGTCCGATCGACAACGGCATCCTCGAGCGCTACCACGAGACCCTCCAGCGAGGGCTCCAGCAGCTGCCGGGCTACAAGGGCCGCAACCCTTCCCAGCGCGGACGCGTCGTGGGTCTGGACGGATCTCACCGTGACGAGCCGCTGCTGACGGCGCCTGAGCTGGAGCAGTTCTTGCGGCGATGGATCGTCCTGGACTACCATCGCACCCCACACACAGGGCTGCACCTGCCCGGGGCAGAGCGCGTAGACCTGAGACCGATCGACCTGTTCGATGCGCTCCTCAAGGTCACCGGCCGGCTGCACGTGCCGCAGCGGCCCGACCTGATCTACGACTTCCTACCCGTGCGGTGGGGGACAGTCGGACAGTCCGGGGTCGAGCTGTCCGGCCTGGTCTACGACAGTCCGGTCCTGGATGGTCTTCGTGCCGTACCCGTGGGCACGTTCCGCGCCGAGGACCGGGCCATGCCGTTCTTCTACGACCCGCACGACGTCACGCGTGTGTGGATCCGGCATCCCGAATCAGAGCGCATCATGGCGGTGCCATGGCGCAAGGCCCACATGACGCAGGCACCGATGACCGAGACGCTCGTCCAGCACGTGCGCGGCGCAGTCCGGCTGCGTCAAGGTCATCCGCGGCTGTCGAGCACCGTGGCAGAGGACGAGATCATCGCCGAGCTCGGAAGCCTCCTCGAGGGTGTTGCACCCAAGAGCTGGCGCAAGCGCGTGTCGGCCGCCCGGATGCGCCACGAGACCGCCCGCCACGATCACACCGAGGCGGAGGCCGCGATGACCGTGGCGGACATGGTGACCGAGCACCCGGCTCCCTCGCCGACGCAGCCCAGGGGAGACGACACGTTCTCGATCTGGGCCGACTCCTGGCCGTTCGAAGCCTCTGACCGGGAGGCGTGATGGACGCACCCGGATGGCACACACAAGCAAGATATGAGCCACCGAACCCGCCACCAGTGCACACCCTGCGGGAGCTGCGCGCGATGCCCGAGCCGGCCTTGGCGCAGTACGTCGACGCGCGACGCCGCTGGATCCAGAGCGTCGTCTTCCCGTGGAAGGCGGGAGCTGTGGCTCAGCGGAGACTGACGGACCTCGTGGAGAACAACGAGTTCCGGCCTCCCGGGGCGAAGAACGTCATCGTGGTCACGGCCGAGTTCACGGTGGGCAAGTCGACGCTGGTGCGCGCCTGGGCGCAGGACTTCTACAAGCAGGTCCTTGCGAGCAAGATCGAGTCGCCGCAGCCACCGACGTGGCGGCCGCGACGAGGAGTCGAGGCCCATCACGTCCCGGTGGCCTGGATTGACCTGGGCTCGGACGGGAAGATCCGGATGCTCAACATCCAGGTCCTGGACTACTTCGGCTATCCCACGACTGGCCGCATACCCGACCTGACGGTGCGCTTCTCCAAGGTCGTCGACAACCACGGCGTCCGTCTCCTCGTCGTCGACGACATCAACCTGCTCCAGCTCAGGCACAAGGACTCTCGGCAGGTGCTCGACCACCTCAAGCACGTCAACACCGTGCTCGGGCAGCACGGCGGATCGCTCATCTTGGTCGGCAAGCAGGAGGACAACGGCCTGGTCTTCACCGATCCACAGCTGGCGGGCCGCCTGCAGGTGATCAGGTTGGCGCCGTTCACCGTCGACACAGCTGAAGGCGCCGCCGCGTGGCAGGAGTTCCTGCACGGCGTCGAACGGCGCCTGCTGCCCTACCTTCCGGCGGCACGACCAGGGCTCCTCGCAGGCACCCACGCGCCGAGGATCTGGCGCCTCACCCAAGGGTTCATCAGCGACACGGCCGAGCTCCTCAAGGGAGCGGCACACCTGGCCGCTGTCGACGGTTCATGGACGATCACGAGCACCCACCTCGAGGCTGTCTCGCTGTCAGAGCGAGCTACTGGTGCGCAGCAAGGTGTCACGCGTCCTCGCGTCACCCGCAGCGCCGCGAAGGCTCCGGCGTGAAAACCCAGCTGCCGGTCCGGCCGGCGCCTGATCCGGGCGAAGACCTCTACTCGTTGGCCGAGCGGACCGCTCTCGCCAACGGGATCCAACCCGCGGTGCTCGGGCTATCAGCAGCGAGCGTGACCCGGCGATCAGCCGATCCAGCGGTGCTCGCGCGGCTCGGATCGGCGCTCGGGGTGTCCCCGGCAGACGCACGAACGATGACACTCGACGTTTATCCACCCGCCGTCGTCGGTCGCGCGGGCCAGAGCCAGGTGCGGACGTGGCGTCTTCCTGGGGTGCGGTGGGTGTGCCCTCGCTGCACACCGACGTCACGGGTCTATCTGCGCGACTGGCAAATGGCCCTTCATCCACTGTGCGTCACGTGCCCGTCACTGCTGCAGCGCACCGACGAGCAAGATGCCGGTGTCCTTGCACCTGTCCCTGATGGGCGTGCCGTCGCCACCCAGCGTCGGATCGGCGACGTCCTGGCCAAGGCGCGCCGCGAGCGGAGCAGCGCCCAGCAGCTCCGTCGGCTGTACGCGCTGGTCACGCTGGTTGCGCTGACTGCCGACGATGAGTGGCCGCTGCTGATCGGCTGGGGGGCCGACCTCCGCCGACACCTCACGACCCGGCATGACTGGACGAAGGCACCGCCGGCCCACCCCGCCCAGGCTGCCGTTCCTGTCTTGGAATGCGCTCGAGCGCTGACCGATCGTCAGTCACGCCGCGCGATGGTTCACGAAGGGTGGGAGCGCCTGCGAGGCGAACCTGATCTGTGGTCGCAGCGCCGCGCGGCCGAGTGGGAGCGGGTGCTGCCGAGCCCGCATGCGGATGGCCCGAGCTCCGGCATTCCGGCGTGGCGTCCAGACACGTGGCGTGCCTACCGATTGTTGGTCGAAACGCTGACCGCTCTGCAGAGCTCGACCGGACTCGGGCCTCAGCACGTCCCTGGCTGGGACGTGCGACCCGGCGAGGTCTTCGCGCCACCGGAAGACAGGCGTGCGTGGCGCACTGACACCGCGGTGACCACACACATGCTGCTAGCTGGGCCGGTCCACAACGCCGACGCTGAACGGCGATCGCGCATCGCCCTTGGCACCACCGGATCGGGTTGGAGCACCCGGCGTCTCGCGCAAGGGGGCGGCATCACCCTTCAAACCGCCGATGAGATCGAAGACCTCGCACGGCGACTGGTCGACGACGGCCTCATCGACTACGCCGAGCGCCGCCACCACCTGGCGTGCGCGCCCGATCTGACCCGCCTCCTCGAGCGACTCGTCCAGGGCTTCGGCGTCGCGCCGCCAGGTGAGGAAGTGCTCGGAACGTGGATCTGGGTCGCGGTCACCAGCAGCCCGGCGTGGGACGACTCGTTGCTGACCCCAGCGCTGGATCTTGATGGGCGACTGAACCCCGAGCAACGGCTCGTGCTCAGCGATGCCGCGCTCACCTACCTCGCAGATGTCACGTCGCCCGCCCTGCACATCGCGCCAGCCTCGATCGGCGATTCCGATTCCACAGCAAGTGTCGTGGGAGAGGTGGTCGCATGAGCCCGCTTCCCGTGCGCTCCGAACCTATGCCGGGCCAGAGCTTGCTCGACTGGCTCGAACACCTGGCAGATCTCAACGGGATGACCACGGCCCAGATGAGTGCTGAGCTCCGTGCTGGTGGTGGCACAACCCGCTTCCTGCCCGTCCGGCCCGACCCGCGCACCGCGACCACGATCTCGGAGCTGACGAGCCAACCACCTCAGGCGGTACGCGCCACCACGCTGGCTCGCTATGACGGCACGGCCCTCGATCTCGCTGGACTCGACTCCGACCGATGGTCATCGTGGCGAACTGTCGCTGCCCGCGGATGGTTCCGACCGAACTGCACCGCGGCCTGCCCGGCGTGCCTCGCGCAGTCGGGCTACTGGCGCTTGAGATGGCGGCTGCCGACGGTGACGATCTGCGACACGCACCACTGCTACCTGCTGGAGACATGTCCCTGCTGCGGGCGACACTTCGACGACCATCCCCACACGCCACTGCGACACCATGCCGGCACCTGCTGTCTCAACCCGACCGGGCACCGCACGTGGTGCGAGCTCGACATCGCCACGCTGTCTGCCCGGCAAGCCAGCCGCGACGACATCCAACGGCAAGATCGGCATGACCGCGCGCTGGGCGGTGGTCCCGCCTGTGTTGCTGGAACTCTCGCGCCGGCCGCCACCTGGCTTGCCGACTGCCGCAGCCTCGCGGTCCTCCTGCTCCACATCGCCACCCAGACGTCAACCGAAGGACTCGCCGCGTGGGTCGATGGCGTGCGCCGCGAGTCCGAAACGGCAGGCAGAATCCGCTGGCATCTCGCACCGCCCGCAGACCCTCAGGTCCGTTCGGCCGTCTTGACCACCGCGGATCAGGTCCTCGCCGCGCCGGATGTGACGAGCTCAGCAGACCTCTTGGCACCCTGGGTGGAGGCCGCTCCCATGGGTACGGAATCGCGCCTTGTCTGGCTGGCCGACCACACTGCAATGACGCCAACACTCGAGCGACTGATCCTCGCTTCGCTCGCGCCCCGTCAACGCGTCAGCACGCACCTGAACCGCGCCGATCACCTCCTGGCTTTCGAGCGCATCCCACAAGCAGTGCCCGAAATGCTCTACAGCGCGTACGCGGGAACGCTGTTCAGCACCAGCAAGGGCGACACGAACCGGCTGTTCCTGTCCCTGTGCCTCGCACGCCAGGCTGGTGCTCGGACGTGGGCCGACGCCGCTATCGCCCTGGGTCTTGACGCGGACCTTGGCCCGCGCGCCGCGCGAGCAGTGAGCACACGAAGCCGGATCGGCCCGGGGGCGCTGACAGCGACCCTCCGGGAGATCTCCCGCGTCCTCGCCGCGAACTACCGCACCCGCGATCGAACGGTGTGCAGCCTCTCAATCGAGCGAACGTGGTTCGACGACTGGGTCGACCACCATCGGCCAGGCACCAGTTGCAGCTCGTACCCGCTCGCCGTCACGTGGTTGTGGTGCCACTTCGCTAGCGGACTGCTCTCCGCTACTCCTGCGTACGCGCACTGCCCGTCGCGATCCGCGAGGACCAGATACTGGCGGTTCACCGCGTCACTCACTCCGCTTGCAGCAGCGGCCCTCTCTGACATCGCTCACAGATCCCACGAGGAGAAGCGACATGATGACCGATCCTGAACCAGCAGCCAGCCAGCAAGCACGCACCCGAGACGAGTCCGATCGCGAAGAGTCGTTCTCGGAGCCCGGCATCCCCGTAGCGAACCGTCCTGCACGGCTCGCCGCGGCCCGAAAGGCCGGCGAGCGACTTGTTCTGGACGAGCACGGTCAAGTACGCGACGAGGTCGCGCGCCGAGTGGTGGCGTTCGTCGGCGCGTACAACCGAACGCACAAAGAGGGTCCCACCTGGCAGGAGGTCGGCCTCCACATGGGCTGGTCGAGGGAGGAGTCCGAAGGGGTGATCACCGCCCTGCGCCGAGCCGGGATCCTCTACGCCACACCTCAACACCGGTCACTGCGTGTGCACCCGCGCCTGGCGATGGGCAGGCGCCCGAGATGATGAAGACGCCGCAGGGAGCTGAACAAGCCGATCACCGCGGCGTCGCGACTCGATGCGGGACGGTCTGTTCGAGCCTGAAGGTCCCCGAATCGTCGATCCTAGGAGCAGTCATGCCCTTCGCAGCAGTCGTCGCATCCCCCGCACTATGGACGAGCGATTGGTGGAGTGTCGTCCTGCGCTCGCCTGGATTTGGGGGATCCCTCGCGGTCATCGCCATCACGATCGCGACAAGCGCCTTCATGCTCCGAGCCCGGGTGAAGAGGAGCATCTATAGAGACCGGCGGGCCGCGGACGTCGTGGCTGCGCAGCTCCTGAATGACACTCGTGCCGCCAGCTCGGACGCGGGCCACTGGTGGCAGATGTATCAATGGGTCTTCAGCAAGCTCGAGACGCTCGATAGTGACCAAGCCACGTCGCTCCTCGAGGACCTAGAAACCAGGGCGTCTGGTCCAGTGGAGCACGCGCTCATTGAAATAGCGCTCGACCGACTCGCAGCAACCCGCGCAGGCTCTGACGGCAGCTAGCACGGCCGACCAGCAGTCTGAAGAGGGAGAGGGTTGGAGTGCGGGCACCAGGGCGAAGCCGAGAAGTCTCGGGAGAATTCACCGGGGGATGCGCGGGTGACGCGCTCCGTGGGGCGACGGCTTCGCCGGCGCCCGAGAGAAAGGGATCGCCGTGGTCTCGGCGCTCAGGGTCCCGTGCCATGAGCCGGCGTCCACACGCGCAGGAGAACCTCTGATGGGCTCCAGCCGCGACGCCGTCGTTCTGGCTCGGAATGCTGCCAGTCGGCTACGAAACGCAGCTTGTAAGGACAGCCGTGGCCTGTGGGACGCAGCCGAGGCCGTAGTCGAGATCGCACCGTTACAGGCGGCAGTGTCCGCGGCAGCACCTCTGGTGCAGATGTGTCTGAGCGAATGCAGAGTGCGGGAAGTGTGCCTCGAGTGGGCACGGCTCGATGAATATACAGGTGTTGCGGGCGGGCAAGTACTCGTTGAGGGAAGAAATCGCTCCAGGTCCCGTAACTCGAAAGTTGGGATCGGGCCTAGGTCGCCCCCACGCGGAGAGTTTCGCTCGTCGGCACACTTGCACTAACGGGTCACGCTATACACGACATCTGCCAACGACTAGGCCGCGCGCTCTCCCTCCTGGGCCGGTGCGCAGAGTTCAACCGCAAAAGGCTGATCTCCCATGAATGTGGCTCATCCCAATTGAGGGTGTAGTCGGGGTCTGAATCCGCCGGTCTCGAGGAGGGATCTGGCGATGTAGTTGGTGAGGTTGCGAAAGCCGAGGGCGGAGCCGCGGAGGTGTTCGAGTCGGCCGTTGATCGCCTCGGTGGGGCCGTTGCTGGTGCCGGGTCGGTCGAAGTAGGCCAGGACGTCCGTGGCTCGTTTCTTCAGGGTCCGTCCGAGTGTGATGACCTCGGTCAGGGCTGCGGGAACGC
>NZ_JBDYKL010000043.1:0-37194 GCF_040012415.1 Sanguibacter sp. 25GB23B1 | reverse complement strand
CCCCCCCCCCCCCCCCCCCCCACCACCGGGTGCGACGGTCGGACGTGCCGTCGTCGGACGCCACCGGGGCCTCTTCGACGAAGCCGTGGCGCGCGAGGGTCTTGAGGTGATAGCTCGCGGAGCCCGCGGCGATCCCGTGGGCTGCAGCGAGGCTGCCGACGGTCGCCGGACCGCCGACGCGCAGGGTGCCGAGGATGGCGAGCCGGGCCGGGTGCGCGAGGGCCCGCAGCGCGGAGGTGTCGTCGGCGCCGAGGTGGCGGGTGTGGTCCGGGAGGCCGGGCTCGATGCTCATGCGCCGAGCGTAGGTCCACAAGAACTCTTGTACAAGAGTTCTTGTGGACCTGTCTCGTGTCGGTGCGGCTACCGGGCCTCGAGCACCCCGTCGTCGTCCAGCCGCACGACCACCCTCCGCCCCCACGCCGCGTCGGGCACCGGGAAGTCCGTGCGAAAGTGCCCCCCGCGGCTCTCGGTGCGCACGAGCGCAGCCGCCGTCAGCGCGGACGCCACCTGGTGGACGTTGCTCGTCTCCCACTCGGCAGCCTGCGGCTGCGCAGCAAGGTCCCCGGGCACCCGGTCCGGCACGTACGCGTCCGTCCGGACGGCCGCGAGCTTCGACGCCGCCCTCGTGAGACTCTCGGCCGAGCGCAGCACACCCGACCCAGCGGTGGTCACCTGCTGGATACGTGTCCGCGTCGCCGCCATGACGAGCCCCACGCTGCCTCCGCGGGGAGCTGCGGGCAGCAGAGGGAGCTCGCCGGCCGCCATCCGCGCAGCGATGTCCGCCGCCGCCCGGTGGGCGAACACGAGCCCCTCGAGCAGCGAGTTCGACGCGAGCCGGTTCGCGCCGTGGACGCCCGTGCACGCCACCTCACCGACCGCGTAGAGACCACGGAGCGTGGTGCGACCGGCCAGCGACGTGATGACGCCGCCCGAGTGATAGTGCTGGGCGGGGGCCACCGGCACCGGCTCCTCCGTGATGTCGAAGCCCTGCGCCAGCAGGCGCTCCGTGATGGTCGGGAACCGGCGGCGCAGGAAGTCCGCACCGAGGTGCCGAGCGTCGAGGAACACGTGGTCCGACCCGGTCGCTGCCATCTGCCGGACGATCGCGTGCGCCACCACGTCACGCGGCGCAAGCTCCGCCATGGGGTGCACAGCGGGCATGAACCGGTGGCCGTCGGTGTCGACGAGGAACGCGCCCTCACCCCGGACGGCTTCGGAGATGAGCGTCAGCTGGCCGCGCGCCGCGCTGCCGAGCCAGAGCACCGTGGGATGGAACTGGACGAACTCGAGGTCACCGAGGTCGGCCCCGGCGCGCAGCGCCGCCGCCATCCCGTCCCCCGTCGCCTGCGGCGGGTTGGTCGACGACACGTAGATCTGCCCGACCCCACCCGTCGCGAGGACGACAGCCCGGGCGCGCGCAGCACCCACACCGTCCCTGCTCCCCTCGCCGCGCACGTGCAGGGTGACGCCACAGACGGCACGCCGTTCCCCGTCCGGGGTCGACGCCGCGACAGGGCCAGCGCTCGTGAGCAGGTCGATGACGAGAGCATGCTCGATCACCTCGATACCGGGGTCGTTGCGCACAGCCTCGAGCTGCGCGACGAGGGCGCGCGAGATCTCCGCACCTGTCGCATCTCCACCGGCGTGCGCGATCCGGTCGGCGTGATGCCCGCCCTCGCGCGTCAGGGACATCTCGCCGCCGAGCTCCGTGTCGAACTTCGTCCCGCGCGCGACCAGCTCACGAACCCGCGCAGGCCCCTCGGTGACGAGCACCTCGACGGCGGTCCGGTCGCACAGGCCCCCGCCGGCGACGAGCGTGTCCTCGAGGTGGGCCGCCGGGGAGTCGGACGGGTCGAGCGCCGCCGCGATCCCGCCCTGCGCCCAGACGGTCGACCCCGAGGAGAGCTCACCCTTCGTCACGAGGAGCACCCGGGGCACGCGCGTGCGGAGCTCGAGGGCCGCTGTGAGTCCCGCGATGCCCGACCCCACGACGACGACGTCCGCCTCGGTCACCCACCCGGGCTCCGGGGCGGCGAGCATCGTCGCGAGACGAGGACCCTGACCTGCCCTCTCAGCGAGCGGCGTGCTACCGGATGCCGCCCCCGTCGGGGCAGCCTCCGCGAGGCTCACGCGCCGGTGCCGAGCGACAGCTGGAAGGGTGCGATGTCGAGACCGCTCGGCTCGAGACCGTAACCGTCAGGGACCTGGCCGGGCTCCCCCGAGACCTCGACGATCCGGTTCTCCGCGTCCACGAACACGACGTTCGGCATGAAGTGGCGCGCCTCCGCGTCGGCGAGCATGCCGTACGCGATGAGGATGACCGTGTCTCCCGGGTGCACGAGGTGCGCCGCTGCACCGTTGATGCACACCTGACCGGAACCGGGCTCACCCGGGATGACGTACGTCGTCAGGCGCGCACCGTTGGTGACGTCGACGATGTCGACCTGCTGGCCAGGGATGAGGTCCGCGGCCTGGAGCAGCTCGGCGTCGACCGTCACGGAACCGACGTAGTGCAGGTCCGCCTGCGTCACGGTCGCGCGGTGGATCTTGCCGATCATCATCGGACGCTGCAGGGACGTCACTGGGTTCCTCCTGAGGTGACTCGCTGCGGCTGTGCCGAGAGCGAGACTGCCATGTTGTCGATCAGTCGTGTGGCACCCACCCGTGCCGCGACGAGCAGCAGGGCCGGTCCGTCGTGGGACTCTGGTACCGGCTCCACGGTAGCGGGGTCCACGAGCGCTACGTAATCGGTGACAACGCCCGGAGCCCCGTCGAGCATTCCCTGAGCGGCAGCGAGCACGCCTGCGGGGGCGGCCCCCGCGTCCGCCGCGTCGCGTCCTGCGCGCAACCCTCCGGAGAGCGACAGCGCGGCCCGGCGCTCGTCCGCGGCGAGATACGCGTTGCGCGACGACAGCGCGAGGCCGTCGGCGTCCCGCACGACCGGCACGCCGTGGATGTGCACCGGGACGGCGAGGTCCTCGACCATGCGGCGGACGAGGA
Source organism: Sanguibacter sp. 25GB23B1 (assembly GCF_040012415.1). Taxonomy (NCBI): domain Bacteria; kingdom Bacillati; phylum Actinomycetota; class Actinomycetes; order Micrococcales; family Sanguibacteraceae; genus Sanguibacter; species Sanguibacter sp. 25GB23B1. The sequence continues at coordinate 34,194 of NZ_JBDYKL010000043.1, read as the reverse complement.
GGATCTGCTGCGCGTCCTTCTCACCGAAGACGGCGACGTGGGGCCGGACGAGGTTGATGACCTTGAGCACCACGGTGAGGACCCCGTCGAAGTGGCCAGGCCGCGTGACTCCCTCGAGGACCGTCCCGAGCTCCCCGGACGTGACGCTCACCCTCGGGTCCCCGCCGGGGTACATCTCGTCGCGCTCCGGAGCGAACACCACCTCCACGCCGACACGTTCCAGCAGGGCCACGTCCGCGGCGAGCGTCCGCGGATACTGCTCGTAGTCCTCGCCCGGACCGAACTGCAGGGGGTTGACGAAGATCGACACGACGACCTCGTCGGCGAGCTCGCGGGCGGCACGCACCAGCTCGAGATGGCCCTCGTGGAGCGCGCCCATCGTCATGACGAGCGCACGGGTCCGGGGTGGTCCGCCGCGGCCCGCCGGGCTCGCGGCGAGGGCCGCCGTCAGCTCGGTTCGCGTCCGGACCACGAGAGGTGCGCGCGGCACCCTGCCGTCGGAACCACCCCTCCCGGACGTCCCCGCCGTGGTCGCTGCCTCGCTGATGGTCCTCACCCCTCGTCCACGGGAGCGCCGGGCTCCGGTCCGTCGATGACGCCGAGCAGCGCCTGCGCCTGCGCCTCCTTGATCCGTCCCGCCGCGAGAGCGCGCGACGTCGCCGCACGGCTGAGCACCCGGTAGGCAGCAGGGGTGTCCGTCGCGCCCCGCTCGACCGCGAGCGCGGCGAGGACCGCAAGGTGGTCGGCGACCGTCCCGACGTCCCCCCGGACGACCGGTCCCGTGAGCGTCTGCACGGGGTCCGAGACGCCGTCGGCCGCCCGCAGCGCACCGTCCAGCGCCGCATGGAGCAGCGGCCCCAGCGCCCGCCCGGGGTTCTCCACACCCGCGACCTGGAGCGCCTGCGCTGCCTGGGCGACGAGCACGACGAGGTGGTTCGCGCCGTGGGCGAGCGCCGCGTGATACAGGCCGCGGTCGCGCTCCTCGATGATCACCGGCTCACCGCCGATCTCCACGACGAGCGCCTGCCCGATCGGCAGCACGGGCGCCGGCGCCGTCACCGCGAAGGTGGCACCGACGAGTCGGCTCATGTCGAGCGACGTCCCTGTGAAGGTCATCGCCGGGTGGATGGCGACAGGGATCGCGCCGGCCGCGCGGGCGGGCGCCAGGACGTCCGTCCCGTACCGGCCGGAGGTGTGCACCACGATCTGCCCGGGCTGCCACGCGCCCAGCTCGGCGAGGCCGGCGACCAGACCGGGGAGGACGTCGTCCGGGACCGCGAGGACGGTGAGCTCGGAACGCTCGACGACGTCCCGCACGTCGAGCACCGGAACGCCCGGCAGGAGGTTCTCGATGCGGTCGCGCGACGCCTCGGAGACACCGCTCGCGCCGACGACCACGTGTCCGGTGGAGCGCAGCGCGTTGCCGAGCACGGCACCGACCCTGCCCGCACCGACGATGCCCACCCCGAGCCGCCCCGGGCGGGCACCGTCGCTCACCGCGCTCCCTCGTGTCCGGTGCCGGGGAGCGGCTCGTCGTGGAAGGCCTCGGGGAGGCTCTCGTCGAGGCGGGGCTCGTCGAGGCGGGGCTCGTCGGGGAAGGGCTCGTCGGGGAAGGGCTGGTCGGCGAAGGCCTCGTCGGTGCGGGAATCGTCGGGGAGGGCGACGACGGTCTGCATCCAGCGTTCGGGGCCTGCGTGCTGGCGTGCGTACCTGGCACGCGCGGACTGTGCTCGGAGCAGCGACGCCGCGTCGGCACCCGCGAGGTGCGGGACCTTCGGCGCGACCGGTCCAGCCGTCGAGTGCATGACGAACGACGCGACCCCGAACTTGCGCTGCAGCGGTCCTTGGGCGAGCGCGAGGGACTGCGTGCGCTCGTGGGGAACCACCTCGACCGTGCGCACCAGCCGACCACGCCGGATGAGGAGACCGCGTCCCATGACGAAGAACCCGTTGCGTCGCCAGGCGAGCGGGTCCACCCACCGTGCACTCCGGGGGCTCGAGGTGAAGCCGGCATCCCCGCCGGAGCCGACGAGCGCAGCGTCGAGCAGCTCGACGGGGTTCTCGACCCCGAGGTCGGGGAGCACGAGCCACAGCGCCCTCAGCGCGTCGTCACGGGTGCCGACGGGCAGGAGCACGGTGTTCGTCTGGTTCCCGTCGGCCTCGACGCCGTACCCCGCGACGTTGACGTCGACACGCCACCAGCCGAAGCGACGCCACAGCAGGCCCTGGCGCAGACGGATCGCCTGGACGCGACCGGGCGGGATGGTCTGGGACCGCGTCTCGAGCAGGCCGCGGCGCAGGCGGATGCCGTCGGGCGAGATCGCTCCCGTGAAGCCGAACTCGCCGGTGAACCTCGACGCGACGAACGGCCCGAGGCCGAGGAGCGCGGGGAAGACCGCGACGAAGGGCGCTCCGCTGCGTGTCACGACCGCCGCGACCGAGGAACCCACGACGATGAGGACGAGGACGATCGTCGCCCCCGAGAGCAGGAGCGACCCGATGAGACGACCGGGCGGGACGTCGAGCACCGGACGCTCGGGGGCCTCGACGGCGACGCTCCCGTCGGCGCTCTCCTCGACCCCGGCGGCGCGCGCGAGCAGCGTGTTGCGCAGTGCTGCGGCCTCTGCGTCACGCAGGAAGCCCAGCTTGACGTTGGAGCCCGGGCCGCCGGCGACCTCGAGCTTGAGCTCGGCGAGACCGAAGAAGCGCGCGAGGAGAGGCTTGACCACGTCGATCGCCTGGAGGCGGTCGAGCCGCACCTTGCGCTGCTTGCGGAAGAGGATGCCCGAGTGGACGTGGACGGCCTCCGCGTCGTACGCGTACCGCGTCATGAGCCACGCCAACCAGGCATAGACCCCACCGACGAGGCCGACGCCCACGATCCCCGCGACGATGAGCCACACGTTGTCGGTGGGGAGCACCGCACCGCCCGAGGGCAGCGCCTCGGCGGAGCGCTGCGCGAGGATGAACAGCACGACGGCGATGACCGCCCAGCCGCGCACGAGCGGGGTGACGGGGTGCAGCCGACGCCAGGTGAGACCGTCGGCAGCGACGCCCTTCTCCAGGGTCGCGGCGTCGGGCTCGACGTCCGGTGGTGGACTGACCGGACCGGTGCTCACAGGCCCGCCAGCCTCGCCTCGCCGCGCGACGCGAGACGGTCGCGCAGCCGCGCGGCCTCGCTCGGCACGAGGCCCTCGATCGTCGCGTCGGTCCCGGGCGACGCCGTGTGCAGCTGCACCGACGCGATGTCCAGCTTGCGGGCGAGGGGTCCTGCGGTGACGTCGACGAGCTGCATCCGGCCGTAGGGCACCACGACGAGGGTGCGGAAGAGCACCCCCTTGCGGATGAGCAGGTCGTCGTCACGCTCCGCGTAGCCGATCGCCCGGACCTGGCGTCCGACGACGAACGCCGTCCACAGCAGCAGGACGAGGAACCCGGCGGCGACGATCCACAGCCATGTCTGCTCGAGGACGATCGCGAGCACGGCGGCGACCACGAGAGGCACGCCCAGCCAGATGCCCGCGAGGACGAGGCGCGCCGTAGCGAGGCGGAGCGAGACCCGCTGCCAGGTGACGCCCTCCGGGTCGAAGGGCGACGTGGTCGGGGCGGGGTCCGCCGGGAGGTCAGTCATGCGTCCCATCCTCGCCTATCTCGAGCCCTGCTTCGTCACTCGGCGGAGGGAGCTGGCAGAACCGCTCTGCCACCACGCCGGCCACGACGAGCAGCAGCGCGCACGCGCACGCGACGCCCGCGGCGAGCGCCCGCGACTGCTGGGACTCGAACTGGGCGTTACCGAGCGCCACGAGGCCCTGGGCGCCGTACCACCCGGCGAGCAGCGCGCCCGTGATCGCCGCTGCCTTCGCGAGCGCGGCGGTCCGTGCAGCACGCAGCGGGCTGAGTCCCGGACGCTTCCCGCGCTGGTAGGCCCGGACGGACCACGCGGTCCAGATCACGACGACGCCGAGGACGAGCAGCACCGGGCCCACCACCCAGGGGACGGGCGCCAGGTAGACCCCCTGGTCCTCGAGGAGCATGACGAGCAGCCAGCCTGCGCCGAGCGCGCCCCCTGCGGCGAGCGCGAGCGTCGATGCCCGGGTACGACCCATCATGCGTCGTGACCGGTCATTCGCGCGGGGACGAGGCTTCGCTCGACCCCGGACGGTCGGTGACGTCGCCGTCGACCGGCATGGAGCCAGTCTGCTGCGGCGCGATGGACGGAGGTGTGGCCCGGCGCGCCTCCGGCGCCTCGTCGGCGTCGTGCAGCCAGTCGAGCGCCAGCCACCGGATGCCGTCCCGGTCCGGAGCGGTCGCGGCGAGCGCACCGACAGGCCCGCCGCCAAGACCGGGCAGGACCGCTTCCGGGTCGACGTGCGCCCACGGCGCGAGGACGAAGGACCGCTCGTGCGCACGCGGGTGCGGGAGCTCGAGGTCGTCGGCGGAGTCGATGAGCCCGTCGTAGACGATGATGTCGATGTCGAGCGTGCGCGGTCCCCAGCGCTCGATGCGCTCCCGGCCGTGGGCGTGCTCGATCCGCTGGCACGCGTGCAGCAGCTCGCGAGCCGAGGATGCCGTCCGGGCGAGGACGACCGTGTTGAGGAAGTCGGGCTGGTCGGGGCCACCGACGGCAGCGGTCCTGGCCAGCGGCCCGACGGCGACGATCTGCGTACCGACGACCGAGCCGAGCTCCGCGACGGCCTGGCGGAGCGTCTCTTGCGGCTCCCCGAGGTTTCCGCCGAGCGCGATCACGACGTCGACGGGTTCGCTCGGCCGCGTGTCCATGCGGTCGAGCATCTCGACGGGCTCGAGGTGCGCCGTGGGCTCGGCTCGCGACGGTTCGCCGTGCTCGTCGTCGGACGCAGTGGTGTCGCCGGACGCTGGGGCATCGAGCTCGTCGAGCTGCTCTGAGGGGGCGAAGGGCTCGAGGGTCTCCGCGGCGTCGTACGTCTCCTCGACCGGGCCGGGATCGTGTGCCGGGACGGGCGCGAAGACGACCGTCTGGTCGAGGACGAGGTCCGGGCGGGTGCCCGCGGTGATCCGCGTCATCCCGAACACCTCGGGGCGGCGCAGAGCGGCGGAGACGCGTGCCTGCTCCTCGAGGATCGCGATCTCCTCGGCCGTCGGACGGACTCGCTCCCCTTCCGGGGGCGTGACCTGGCGCGGCATCCGTGTCGTCTCGTCCGGTCCAGGCTCCGACCACGCGGGGACGTCCGCCGGCTCCGTCCGCACCGGGGTGCCCGTCGGGGCGGACTCGTCGAGAGGGTCCTGCTCCGCATCGAGCGGCTCAGACCTCACCGGCTCCGCGGCGACGGGCGTGGACAGGACTGGCAGCTCGTCGGTGGCGGTGCGGGAGATCACCACGGGCCGCACCTGCTGCACCGGCACCGCTGTCGGGACGGGCACCGCTGTCGGGACGGGCACGGCCGTCGGGACCGGCGCGGCTGGCGGGACCGGCACGGCTGGCGGCACCTGGGGCGGCACCGGGAGCGGCGGCGCGAGGGTGCCACGTCTCGTGGCGGGGGGCGCGTCGGCCGCTGCCGGGTCGAGGTGCTCGCCGATCGTCGCGTCCGTGCCGTGCGCCCCGAGCTCGTCGGCGGGCGCGCTCACGACCGGGACGTTGACCCGGTCACGGTGGATCGTGACGACCACGTCGTCGAAGGGCAGCGGGATGGGCGCCTGGGGCTTGTGCACGGTGACGTCGACGGATATGACCTGCGGACGCGTGAGCACGGCGTCGGCGATCCGCTCGGCGACGGTCTCGACGAGGTTCACGGGGTCGCCGCTGAGGATCGCGTGGACGTCCTCGGCGACGAGCGCGTAGTTGACCGTCTCGGCGAGGTCGTCACCGCGGGCGGCCGCGCGCGTGTCGAGATACAGCGTCACGTCGGCGCTGAAGTCCTGTCCGGCGTCCCGCTCGCTCTGGAGCACCCCGTGGAAGCCCCGGGCGGCGATGCCGCGGATGTGGATCTGGTCCAGCGGGTATCCGCTCTTTCCCAGGACCGATCGTTGTACGAGCACACTCATCGCCTGTCCCCGTTCGTCCGTCCATCCAGCCGTGCACCGTGCCGCTGCCCGCCCAACCATGCCTGAGCGACACGCACGGCGTCCACCGAGCCGGTGACGTCGTGCACGCGGACGCACCATGCGCCCGACGCTGCTGCCAGCGTACTCACCGCTGCGGTCGCGCGGTCACGCTCGAGCGGAGGGACGGGTTCGCCGTCGGCACCGGCGAGGAGGTGGCCGAGAAAGCGCTTGCGCGACGCACCGACGAGAACGGGCAGACCGAGCTCGAGAAGCTCGTCGAGGCGGCCCAGCAGCGGCCAGTTCGCGGCGCCGGCCTTCGAGAAGCCGAGACCGGGGTCGAGGACGATCTGGTCACGCTGCACACCCGCGGCCTCGAGCGCTTCGACGCGCTGGACGAGCTCTCGGCGGACGTCCAGGACCACGTCGTCGTACCGCTCGAGGTCGTCCATGACGTCGGCATGACCGCGCCAGTGCATCGCGACGAAGACGGCCCCGGAGCGGGCCACCACACCGGCCATCTCCGGGTCGGCGAGTCCGCCGGACACGTCGTTGACGACGAGGGCGCCAGTGTCGAGGGCTGCGCGGGCGACCTCGGCGCGGGTCGTGTCGACGGACACCACCGCCCCCTCCGCGACCAGAGCCGCGACGACGGGCAGGACCCGCTCGAGCTCGTCCGCGACCGAGACGCGCATCGCTCCGGGCCGGGTCGACTCTCCGCCGACGTCGAGGATGTCGGCGCCCTGGTGCAGGAGCTGCCGACCGTGCTCGACGGCTGCTGCGGGCTCGAACCATCGCCCGCCGTCCGAGAACGAGTCCGGGGTGACGTTGACGACGCCCATGACGAGCGTCCGGTCGAGGCCGGTCAGCGTGCTGGGGAGCGGTCGGGGGTGGCGCACGGTGCTCATCGCCCGATGATGAGGCTCATCGCTTCGGCCCGTGTGGCGGGGTTGCGCATCTGGCCGCGCACGGCGGAGGTCACGGTGCGCGAGCCCGGCTTGCGCACTCCGCGCATGGACATGCACAGGTGCTCGCACTCGACGACGACGACGACTCCCGCGGGCGAGAGCGCCTCGACGAGGGAGTCGGCGATCTGGGCGGTGAGCCGCTCCTGGATCTGCGGCCGCCGGGCGAAGACGTCGACGAGCCGTGCGAGCTTGCTCAGGCCGGTGACCCGACCGTCCGGGCCCGGGATGTACCCGACGTGCGCGACACCGTGGAAGGGCACGAGGTGGTGCTCGCAGGTGGAGTACACCTCGATGTCCTTGACGAGGATCATCTCCTCGTGACCGATGTCGAAGACCGTGTTGAGGACGTCGGCCGGGTCTTGACGGAGCCCGGCGAAGATCTCCGTGTAGGCGCGGGCCACCCGGGCGGGCGTGTCCCGGAGACCGTCGCGATCGGGGTCCTCGCCGACGGCGAGGAGCAGCTCACGGACGGCCGCGGCCGCGCGTTCGAGGTCGACGACACCTGTGCCGAGGGGCGGCGCCTCCGGTCCGGTCGAGGTCATGCCACCGGCCCGTCTGAGGTGTCGGTGACGTCGGGCGCAGACGTCGCAGGCGTCGACTTCGTCGTGTCGACCGTCCCGGACGGCGGCACCTCGACGGCGACGACGGCGGGCTTCTCCTCGCGCGCCGCGGCGGCCTCGTCCTCGGGGATGACCGGGCCGGAGCCGTGCGCGAGCTGCTCGGCTGCGGTGAGCACGGGCGGGCGGTCGGAGATCGCGCGCTGCTCGCTGGAGAGCCACACCTCGCGCGGCGGACGCTTGACGACCGGCTCGAAGATCGTGGCGAGCTCCTTCTGGTTGAGCGTCTCCTTGTCGAGGAGCTCGAGCACGAGGGTGTCGAGGACGTCGCGGTACTCGATGAGCACCTCCCAGGCCTCGTCGTGCGCGGACTCGATGAGCTTGCGCACCTCGTGGTCGACCGTGCCGGCGACGGACTCGGAGTAGTCCCGCTGGTGGCCCATGTCCCGGCCCATGAACGGCTCGCTCGAGCCCTGGCCGAGCTTGATCGCACCGATCCGCTCGCTCATGCCGTACTCGGTGACCATCTTGCGCGCGGTGCTGCTGGCCTTGTCGATGTCGTTCGACGCACCGGTGGTCGGGTCGTGGAAGACGATCTCCTCCGCGACGCGCCCGCCCATCGCGTACGCGAGCTGGTCGAGCAGCTCGTTGCGCGTGGTGGAGTACTTGTCCTCGGTCGGCATGACCATCGTGTAGCCGAGCGCCCGGCCGCGCGGCAGGATCGTCACCTTGGTGACGGGGTCCGTGTAGCGCATCGCCGCAGCGACGAGGGCGTGGCCGCCCTCGTGGTACGCGGTGATCTTCTGCTCCTTGATGTTCATCACTCGCGTGCGCTTCTGCGGACCGGCGATGACTCGGTCGATCGCTTCGTCGAGGGCGCGGTCGTCGATGAGCTGAGCGCCGCTGCGCGCGGTGAGGAGCGCGGCCTCGTTGAGGACGTTCGCGAGGTCCGCACCGCTGAAGCCGGGCGTCCGGCGCGCGACGGCTCGCAGGTCGACGCCGTCGACGATCGGCTTGCCCCGGGCGTGGACGTGGAGGATGTCGGTGCGGCCCTGGAGGTCGGGCGCCTCGACGGCGATCTGACGGTCGAAGCGTCCTGGTCGCAGGAGCGCCGGGTCGAGGATGTCGGGTCGGTTGGTCGCGGCGATGAGGATGACGTTCGCCTTGACGTCGAAGCCGTCCATCTCGACGAGGAGCTGGTTGAGCGTCTGCTCCCGCTCGTCGTGCCCGCCGCCCATGCCGGCACCGCGGTGGCGACCGACCGCGTCGATCTCGTCGACGAAGATGATCGCGGGTGCGTTCTCCTTGGCCTGCTGGAAGAGGTCGCGGACGCGCGACGCACCGACACCGACGAACATCTCGACGAAGTCCGAGCCGGAGATCGTGTAGAAGGGCACCTTGGCCTCGCCGGCGACGGCACGGGCCAGGAGCGTCTTGCCGGTCCCGGGAGGACCGTAGAGGAGCACACCCTTGGGGATCTTCGCCCCCACGGCCAGGAACTTCGCCGGCTCGGAGAGGAACTCCTGGATCTCGCGGAGCTCTTCGACAGCCTCGTCGGCCCCGGCCACGTCGGCGAAGGTCACCTGCGGGGTGTCCTTGTTCGCGAGCTTCGCCTTGGACTTGCCGAAGCCCATGACGCGCGAGCCACCACCCTGCATGCGGGTGAGGATGAAGTAGAAGATCACGCCGATGATGAGGAACGGGATGATCACGGAGAGCATCGACGTGAAGAACCCTGCGCGGGCGACCTCGGAGTCGAAGCCCTTCGCGGGGTCGGCGGCGGTGACCGCCTCGACCACCTGGTCGCCCTGCGGCTCGACGTAGAAGAACTCGACGCTGCGGCCGAGGTCCTCGCCGTCGACCTCGAAGTCCTCGTCGAGCGTCAGGCGGACCCGCTGGTCGCCGTCGACGATGAGCGCCTGCTCGACCGTCCCGCCCTCGAGCAGCGCGAGGCCCTGCGAGGTGTCGATCCGCGACACCTTCTCGCCGAGGAGGGAGGTGAGGGCGAAGCCCAGGATCACCAGCCCGAGGATGATCCACACGAACGGGCCACTAAAGAGACGCTTCATATTCATCGGCGACGGGGCGTGCCCCGCATCCTTCCGCTAGCGCACTGGGTACGCCGTTGAAAATACACGTCCTACCTGATGCTTGGCTGAGCCGCGCCCTCATGTTCGCCCAGGGCAGGACGATCTGAGGGCGGACCGGCCCGAGGGGGGTCGAGGAGCGCGCCGGCTCAGCTCGAGTAGACGTGGGGGGCCAGGGTCCCGACGAACGGCAGGGTCCGGAACTTCTCGGCGTAGTCGAGGCCGTAGCCGACCACGAACTCGTTGGGGATGTCGAAGCCGATGTAGCGGACGTCGACCTCGACCTGAGCTGCGGTCGGCTTGCGGAGCATCGCGGCCACCTCGACGGAGGCGGGGCCACGGCTGCGGAGGTTGGAGATGAGCCACGAGAGGGTGAGCCCGGAGTCGATGATGTCCTCGACGATGAGCACGTGCCGACCCGTGAGATCCGTGTCGAGGTCCTTGAGGATGCGCACGACACCGGAGGACTTGGTGCCGGAGCCGTAGGAGGAGACGGCCATCCAGTCCATCTCGGCGCCCTTGTGCTGGATGCGCCGCGAGAGGTCCGCCATGACCATGACGGCACCCTTGAGGACGCCGACGAGCAGCAGGTCCTTGTCGGCGTAGTCGGCGTCGATCTGCGCCGCCATCTCGTCGAGCCGGCTGCCGAGCTGCGCCTCGCTCAGCAGGACGCTCTGGATGTCGCCATTGTCGGCAGATCCCACGGGACTCGCTCCTTGTCGGTATGTGTGTTCGGTGTGTCTGGTTGCTACGAAGGTCGAAGGACAAGCGTGCCACAGTCCCGACCGGCGAGGACCCCACCCGGGAGGTGGAGCGGCCCCTGCCCGTGCCAGGCGGTGAGCAGCCTGTCGAGCTCGAGGACGTGCGTCCGGGTGAGCGCACCGGCGGGGCTCCCGGCGGTCGTCGCGGCGACCCGCAGCGCCCTGCGGCGCACGGCCGCCGGGGCGCCGCACAGCACGGTCACCTCGACACGCGTCTCGACGGGTGGGTCCTGGAGCTCGGACGCACGAGGGTCGTCGGACCGTCCGGGCCCCGCGGACCCAGCAGGCCGGGCGAGGGCCCGGGCGAAGAGCTCGTCCGCGAGGTCGGTCAGCGCGTCGTCGTCCTCGCGGAGCTGCTCGGCGGTCCGGGCGAGCGCCTGGGCGACACCCGGCCCGAGGACGTCGTCGAGGAGCGGCAGCACCCGCGTGCGGACCCGCGAGCGCAGAGGTGCGCCGGGACCGTCACCGACGTTCGTGGGGTCGTCCCAGCGCTCGAGACCCAGGGCGGCGCAGACCGCCTCGGTCTCGGACCGTCGGAGCGCGAGGAAGGGGCGCCGCAGGAGCCCGACGGTCTTGCGCATGCCTGCGAGGGAGCGCGCGCCTGATCCGCGTGCCAGCCCGAGGAGGACCGTCTCGGCCTGGTCGTCGAGCGTGTGCCCGAGGAGGAGGGCTGCGGCGCCGAGCGCGGAGGACCGCTCTCGCAGGAGCGCGTACCGCGCCGCGCGGGCCGCCCCTTCAGGCCCACCGGACCCCGGGCCGGACGGCACGGTGGCACGCAGCACCTCCACGGGGCCGAGCCCGAGGTCGCGGCACTGCTGCGCGGCGCGTGCCGCGACGTCGGCGCTCCCTGGCTGGAGACCGTGGTCGACGACGAGCGCGCCCGCCTGCAGCCCGAGCCGTCCCGCGACGAAGGAGGTCACCGCGGCGAGCGCCAGGGAGTCGGCGCCGCCGGAGCACGCGACGAGGACGAGCGGCACGGCGTCAGCCGGCTGCTGCGGACCGCGCTCGTCGCCGCGCGGCAGGGCGAGGTCGTCGAGGCTGCGCCGGACGGCGAGCCGCGCTGCGGCGACCACGGGTGGAGGGCCGGTCACCGGCGCTCAGCCGTGCACGCGACGGACCCACGCGGTGGGGTCGGCGATCTCGTGGGCCGTGGGCAGCGCAGCGCTGTCGGTCCAGACGGCGTTGAAGCCGGCAGTCCCGACGTCGCGGGTCACTCCGCGGACGAACGCGGCCCCGTCGCGGTACTGGGCGAGCTTGGCGTCCATCCCGAGGAGCCGCTTGACCACGCCGTCGGCGGCTCCCGAGGTGTCACGGCGCTTCTCGAACTTCCGGCGGATCGAGCGCACGCTCGGGACGAGCCTCGGCCCCACGGCGTCCATCGCCACGTCGGCATGCCCTTCGAGGAGGGACATGACTGCGGTGATCGCGTCGAGCTCGACCTGCTGCTCGCGGGTGAGGATCCCGTCGACGAGAGATGCTCCCTCGACACCGCGCAGCGCCCGGTAGAGCGCCCGCACCAGGGCGGCGAGGCGCGGCGGGACGTCCCGCAGACCGCTCGTCGCGCTCATCCCTCTCACGAGGGCGCGCGTGCGCTCCTGCAGGTGCGTGGCGAGCCACGGAGCGGCGGCGAACTGGAGTGCGTGCGTCTGCTCGTGCAGCGCGACCCAGAGTCGGAAGTCCGCCGGGCGCACGCCCAGCTCACGCTCGACGTGCAGCACGTTCGGCGCGACGAGCAGCAGCCGGCCGGGCTCCTGGGCGGAGTAGGGGTCGAACTGCCCGAGGATCTTCGTGGAGAGGAACGCGAGCGCGGCACCGATCTCGGCGCTCGCCGCGACCTGTGCTGCGACGGCGGGGCTCGCGCCGGACGGGAGCACGAGCACGTCGTCGGTCATGTCACGCATCGAGCGTGCGGCGGCCCTCGCCCACCCGGCTCGGTCGACGACGAGCACGTCCGAGAGCTGCGCGGTGTCGAGGTCTCGTCCGTCGGCAGGGGCCATGGCCGTGATGTCGAGGACGGGCTCGACCGCGCGCTCCGCCGCGCCGCGCAAGGAGGCGACGAGGTCCTGGGCCTCGTCGCGGGTGACAGCCGGACCCGGCCGGGCGAGACGACCCGCGAGGAGCGCGGCGTCTTCCCAGTCGACGAGTGCTGTGGCGGGCACGGTTACTGGCACCCGCACGCGGCGAGGCCGGAGACGAACGCGTCCATCGCCTGCCGCGGTGCCCACTGGCCACCGGGAGGCGTCTGGTCGGCCATGATGACGAAGACGAGCTGTCGACCGTCGAGGGTGACCACTGTCCCTGCGAGGGACGTCACCCCGGGCAGGCTCCCGGTCTTCGCCCGGACGAGCCCTCGTGCGTCGGACGTGAGGAATCGCTCGGCGAGCGTGCCCTGGAGCCCTCCGATCGGCAGGTCGACCGCGGCGGGCCGCAGCTCGGGGTGAGCGGGGTCGGCGGTGAGGCGCAGGACGTCGGCGAAGAGCGATGCCGGTGCCCGGCTGCCGTCGCCCAGACCGCTCGCGTCTACGAGCACGACGCCGGTGGTGTCGAGGCCGAGCCGGTCGAGCTCGAGGAGGACCGCTCGCGTCCCGCCCTCGAAGGATCCGGGGAGGCCGGAGTCGATCGCGACGATCCGAGAGACCACCTCGGTGATGGTGTTGTCCGACGACTGGAGGAAGTACTCGACGATCTCGCCCAGGGGCGCGGAGTCGACCGATGCCAGGACCCGGGCGTCGGAGGCGGACGTCCCGCGCACGGGCGGGCCGGTCACGGTGACGCCGTGGGCCGCGAGCGCCCCGGCGAACGCCGTGGCGGCCGAGAGAGCGGGGTCCGCCTGGCGCTGGGCGTAGAGGCTCGGCTCGATCCGGCCGGTGTCCACCGCGACGGCCGCGACGGGTGCCCCGAAGCCGAGCGTGGGCTGGTCGGGCGACCACGGCCCCAGCGCGCTGCCGGTGAAGAGGGAGTCGTCGAGGACGAGCGAGACCGTCGTCTGGCCCGACAGCGCGAGCTCCTTCGCTGCGGCGGCGGCGAGGTCGTCGAGGCCGGCGCGACCGCTGATCGCGGACGGGTCGCCCGCACCGACGGCGAGCATCATGTCCCCGCCGCCGACGAGTGCGATCGTGCCGGGGGCACCCTGCGTGACCTCGGTGGTCAGCACCCGGTCGTACCCCGGTCCGGAGAGCGCGGCGACAGCCGTGAAGAGCTTCTGGATGGATGCGGGGATCCTGGAGGTCTCGGGCGTGCTCGAGCCGAGCACCTCCCCGGTGAGGCCGTCGGCGACGACGACGCCGACGGAGGCGCCCATCCGCGGGTCGGCCACCAACGCGTCGACCTGTGCCTGGACCGCCGCGGTCGAGGGGATGACCGCGGCGGGATCGAGCAGCGGCAGGATGTCTGCAGGGTCGGGTCCCGGCACCGCGGCCGTCACGGTGGGGAACGGAGCAGGGGGCTGCGGCTCGGGTCCGATCGTGAGGATCCCGGGGACGAAGTCGTGGGCGTCCGCCCACGCATACCCGCCGGTCACGACGAGCGCGGCCGCGACGGTCCCTCCCACGACCCGGGACATCAGACCCACGGCGCACTCACCTGCAAGACTCCTCCAGAGAAACTCGTGCGCACGAGCGGGCGCACTCCCGTCACACTAGGTCACGACAGAGATCACAGCGAGTACCTACCGCGATACGACACGTTGTCGTCTAGTCTGGCGGAAGCTTGCACGACCAGACAGGCCGAAACACGATCGCCTCCAGGAAGCGGAGCTCGCTGCGGGGGCGCAACTGGAGGAAGAACAGTGGAGTTCGACGTCACCATCGAGATCCCCAAGGGACAGCGCAACAAGTACGAGGTCGACCACACGTCCGGGCGCATCCGTCTCGACCGGATGCTCTTCACCTCGACCCGCTACCCGGACGACTACGGGTTCATCGAAGGCACGCTCGGCGAGGACGGCGACCCGCTCGACGCCCTCGTGCTCCTCGAGGAGCCGACGTTCCCGGGTTGCCTCATCCGCTGCCGCGCCCTGGGCATGTTCCGCATGCGCGACGAGGCCGGGGGCGACGACAAGGTCCTCTGCGTGCCGACCGGTGACCAGCGCGCCGCGTGGCGCCAGGACATCGACGATGTGTCGGACTTCCACCGCCTCGAGGTGCAGCACTTCTTCGAGGTCTACAAGGACCTCGAGCCCGGCAAGTCCGTCGAGGGTGCGCACTGGACCGGCAAGGCCGAGGCCGAGGCTGAGATCGAGCGCTCGTTCCAGCGCGCGAAGGACACCGGGTACTACAACCACTGAGCTGCGTCGTACGCACGACGCAACCGCCTCGCCCCTCCCGGGGCGGGGCGGTTCGTGCGTCCGACGACCGCGTCCGCTAGGGCCGGCCGCCGTAGGGCATGAGGCGGGAGTCCCAGCGCATGGCCGTCACGCGGACGGGGACGCCCGGCCGCGACGCCTCGACCATCTGGTTGCCGCCCGCGTAGATCGCCACGTGCGTGATGCTGTTCGGGTCGTTCGGGTTGTCGCCCCAGAAGACGAGGTCGCCGGGACGCAGGCTGTCGAGGCTGATCTTGAGGACCTGCTTGTACTGGTCACGTGAGGTGCGGTTGATGCCCACGCCGGCGCTCGACCATGCTCCGCCGGTGAGACCGGAGCAGTCGTAGGAGTCCGGTCCGGTCCCGCCGTAGCCGTAGGGGATGCCCACGCGCGTCTTCGCCCATGCGACCGCCGCCTCGCCCTGCGCGGCGGAACCGCGCGAGGTCCCGGTACCGAGCAGACCTCCGCTCGGCGGCGTGACGACGGGTGGAGGTGTCACCACCGGAGGCGTGACGACGGGCGGCGTGACCACTGGAGGTGTGACGACGGGCGGCGTGGTCGCCGGCGGGGCTGTCGCGGGCGGCGACGCGACCGGTGGGGTCGTGGCCGACGGGACCGGCGGGGCGGGCGTCTGCGGCTGGTTCGCGATGGGGGTCGCCTGGGAGACCCGGACCCGGGCGGCCTCCTCGGCGCGCGTGGTGCGCTCGGCCTCGAGACCGGCCTGGCGGGCTGCCTCGATCTCGACGCTCGTGCTGCGCGCCTCGGCGAGCTGGACGAGGAGGGTCTGCCGTTCGGTCGCGGCGGCTGCGACGGCCTGCTCGGCAGCCGTCTGGGCGTCCTGGGCGGCGAGGAGGGCGTCGTCGGCGGCCTGCTTCTTGGCCTCTGCGTCGCTGACGGATGCGTCGGCGAACTCCTGCAGCGTCCCGGCGACGACGGAGTCGGCCTGGTACTGCTGTGCGGCGCTGTCCGCCTTCGAGCCGACGAGCGCCATGGCGTCGTTCGTGCTGACGGCGTCCTCGAAGCCGGTGGCGCTGAGGTACATCCCGAGCTGGTCGATCCCGCCCCCGCTGCGTGAGGAGTCGCGGGCCAGGGCCACGAGGAGGACGCGGGACTCCTCGGCACGGACGTTCGCGGCGTCGCTGCGGGCGGTGGCCTCGCTCGCGGTCGTGACGGCGGCGGCGTGGTCGACGACCGCCTGGTTGTAGGTCTCTCCCGCGGCGGAGACGGCGTTGAACGCGAGCTCCTGGGCTGTGGTCAGCTCGGCGAGACGCACGTCCATGGAGGCGACGCTGGTCGCGGCGTCGACGGCCTGCTGCTGTGCTGCTGAGAGCTCGTCCGAGGACGGGGTCGGGTCTGCAGCGGCCGGGATCGCGGCACCACCGACGAGGAGTGCGGTGACTGTGACGGCGGCCAGGACGACCCGGAGCGGGTTCTCGGCGCGCCGGCGGCTCGTGGGCAGCGCCATGGTGTCCTCTCGATGCTGATGAGATCTGCTCGAAGACTACCCACGGCGGGTCGTCGTGTGAACTCTTGTCACATCATTCACAGCAGTATCACCCGGTCCCACCTGACCCACCCGCCCCGTCGTCCCGTATCTCGGACGAAAAGCGTCCACCTGTTGTCCGCCATGTGAGAACTTCCCCCGAAAGGCTCCTCGGAAGAGGCCCGGCATGCTTAGGCTGCCTCTCATGACGACGCGAATGTGTAGCTGACCGCCCCTCTCCCCCAGCACGCACGCGTCCCGTCGCTCCGCCCGCTCGCTCGCCACCGTCTCCCACCGCCCGCAGAACGACCTGCGGACGCACGGCTCCCCCAGAGCCGCAGACCTGCCGAGCCGACGAGCCTGCCGACGCACGCGGGCACCCCACCCCGACACCCCAGGAGCCCCCGATGAGCACACCCAGCTGGTCCTTCGAGACCCGTCAGATCCACGCAGGCCAGGTCCCCGACCCGACCACGGGCGCACGCGCCCTCCCCATCTACCAGACGACGTCCTTCGTCTTCCCCGACGCGGGCGTCGCCGCAGACCGCTTCGCCCTCCAGGACCTCGGACCGATCTACACGCGGATCGGCAACCCGACCCAGGACGTCGTCGAGACGCGGATCGCCAGCCTCGAGGGCGGCGTCGGCGCACTCCTCCTCGCCTCCGGCCAGGCAGCCACCACGCTCGCCATCCTCAACATCGCCGAGGCGGGCGACCACGTCGTCGCGAGCCCCAGCCTCTACGGCGGGACGTACAACCTCCTCCAGTACTCCCTCGCGAAGCTCGGCGTCGAGACCACGTTCGTCACCGACCCCCACGACCCGCAGTCCTGGCGCGACGCCGTACGCCCGACGACCAAGCTCTTCTTCGGCGAGACGATCCCCAACCCGCAGGCCGACATCCTCGACATCGAGACCGTCGCCGCGATCGCCCACGAGGTCGGCGTCCCGCTCGTCGTCGACAACACGGTCGCCACCCCGTACCTCCTGCGACCGATCGAGTTCGGCGCCGACGTGGTCGTCCACTCGGCCACGAAGTACCTCGGCGGCCACGGCTCCGCGATCGGCGGAGTCATCGTCGACGCAGGCACCTTCGACTACGCGAAGCACCCCGAGCGCTTCCCCAACTACAACACCCCCGACCCGAGCTACAACGGGCTCGTCTACGCCCGGGACCTCGGCGTCGACGGCATCCTCGGTGCGAACCTCGCCTACATCCTCAAGGCGCGCGTCCAGCTCCTGCGTGACCTCGGGCCCGCGATCTCGCCCTTCAACGCGTTCCTCATCGCCCAGGGCATCGAGACGCTCTCCCTGCGCGTCGAGCGCCACGTCGAGAACGCCCAGAAGGTCGCGGCATGGCTCGAAGCCCGGGACGACGTGCTCGCGGTGCACTACGCCGGGCTCGAGTCGAGCCCCTGGCACGCACGGGCACAGAAGTACACGCCCCGTGGTGCCGGGGCGATCGTGTCCTTCGAGCTCGCCGGCGGATCCGAGGCCGGACAGGCGTTCGTGTCCGCCCTCGAGCTGCACTCGCACGTCGCCAACATCGGCGACGTGCGGTCGCTCGTCATCCACCCCGCCTCGACGACGCACAGCCAGCTCACCCCCGAGGACCAGCTGAAGTCCGGCATCACCCCCGGCCTCGTCCGCCTGAGCGTCGGTCTCGAGCACGTGGACGACATCCTCGCCGACCTCGACCTCGGGTTCACGGCCGCCAAGGGCGCCGTCGCCGGACTGGACGAGTGATCTGAGTGCGCAACGGTCCGGCGTCGCCCGACGAGCACGGCACTCCTCTCCCCAGGGGGACCACCCTCCCTGCGGGGATGGACGCGCCCGCGCGCGACGCCGGATCGTCCGTACATTGGTCGGTGATGAACCACGACCCGCAGCACTCCCTCCCCGGCTGGACGCGCGGCAGCGTGCCGCCGCGCGCACAGGCGCGCCGCCTCGACACTCGCCCGTTCCCCGTGACCGGCGCGTGGCGAGAGGGTGAACCCGAGGGTGATCGTCGGTTCGCCGAGGTCGGGGCGCTCGAGCTCGAGGCGGGGGGCGTCATCCCGGCCGTCCGCATGGCGTACGAGACGTGGGGGACGCTCAACGACGAGCGCGACAACGCGGTGCTCGTCCTCCACGCGCTCACCGGCGACAGCCACGTGCGCGGAGCCGCTGGGCCAGGACACCGGACCGCCGGATGGTGGGACGACATGGTCGGCCCCGGCGCCCCCATCGACACCGACCGCTACTTCGTCGTCGCCCCCAACGTCGTCGGCGGGTGCCAGGGAACCACCGGCCCGTCGAGCATCGCGCCCGACGGACAACCCTGGGGCAGCCAGTTCCCCGTCGTCACCGTCCGGGACCAGGTCACGGCCGAGATCGAGCTGTCCCGGACGCTCGGCATCGACGCGTGGCAGTTCGTCGTGGGTGCCTCGATGGGCGGTCTGCGCGTGCTCGAGTGGGCCATCCTCGGTCCTGAGGCAGGGATCGCCGTCGAGTCGATCGGCGTCATCGCCTCGGCCGCCCAGACGTCGGGCGACCAGATCGCCTGGGCTCACCCTCAGCTCACGGCGATCCACGCAGACCCGGGATTCCGCGGCGGAGACTACTACGACGCCGCTCCCGGCGAGGGACCGCACCGCGGTCTCGGGATCGCGCGGCAGATCGCCCACGCGACCTACCGGAGCTCTGCCGAGCTCGACGAGCGGTTCGGACGGATCCCCCAGGGGGGCGAGGACCCGATGCGCGGTGGACGGTTCGCCGTCCAGTCCTATCTCGACCACCACGCGAACAAGCTCGCCCGCCGTTTCGACGCGAACAGCTACGTGGTCCTCACCGAGTCGATGCTCACCCACGACCTCGGCCGCGACCGTGGCGGCGTCCAGACTGCGCTCCAGTCCATCACCGCGCGCACCCTCGTCGTCGCCGTCGACACCGACCGGTTGTTCCTGCCCGCCGAGTCCTGGCGGATCGCCGAGCTCGTCCCCCGCGCGGAGCCGGTGCGTCTCCTCCGCTCCGACTTCGGGCACGACGGGTTCCTCATCGAGTTCGAGCAGCTCGGTCCTCTCGTCGTCGACTTCCTCGCGCGAGCGACGACGACCGGCTCCTGAGCCGAGAGGTCGCCCGCAGGGCGCTGACGACGCCGGACACCCTCCGGCCCCGTCCGCAGGCCACCGGCGGGCGGCTACCCTGGAGCAAGCCGTCAGTGCACGGGTCATGCACAGACGGTGCGTCGGGGGCGCTGTCCGTGTCGAGCGCATCGCGAGGAGCCGAGTGATCTCTTGTCCGTCACCGTCCACAGCGAGCCGGTCGACGTACCAGCACGAGGCGTTCCTCTGGTCCGGTACCGACGCGTTCCTCGCCCGCACCGTCCCCTTCGTCCTCGATGCCACGGACTCGGGCGCGCCCGTGCTGGTGGCCGTGACCGCGTCGCGAGAATCCGCCCTGCGTGACGCCCTGGGTGCCGAGGCCGAGCACGTGACCTTCCGTGCCATGGACGTCCTCGGACGCAACCCCGCCCGCATCATGCCGGCGTGGCTGGACTTCGTCACCGCGAACCGGGACGCCGGCGTCCCGCTGCGCGGCATCGGCGAGCCCATCTGGGCCGGCCGCCGCGACACCGAGGTCATGGAGTGCCAGATCCACGAGGCGATGCTCAACGTCGCCTTCCCGAGCGACACCCCGCTGTGGCTCCTCTGCCCGTACGACGTCGACTCGCTCCCGGACCACGTGCTCGACGAGGCTCGCCGCAGCCACCCCAGCCTCGACGACGACCCCGAGCGCACCGCGGCGAACCCGGTCTACCGCGGGTCGGACTACGCGCGGACCCTCAGCCGCAGCGATCTCCCCGAGCCCTTCGGCGTGGCCGACGAGCTGCGGGTGGCCCGCGGCGCGCTCGCGGCCGTGCGCGCCCTGGTGAGCGAGCACGGCCGCCGTGCCGGGCTCAGCGCGAACCAGGTCGACGACCTGCGGCTCGCCCTCACCGAGGTAGCCGCGAACAGCCTCGACCACGGGGGTGGCGACGGCGTGCTGCGCGCCTGGCGCGAGTCCGGCTCGCTCGTGTTCGAGGTCCGCGACGGCGGACAGATCACCGATCTCCTCGCAGGCCGCACGACGCCCCGCCGTGAGCAGGCCCGCGGCCGTGGTCTCTGGCTCGTCAACCAGCTCTGCGACCTCATGCAGATCCGTTCGACCGAGAACGGCACGGTCGTGCGGGTCCACACCTGGTTGTGAACGTTCATCCGTGCGCGGGCGCGCGCCGATGGTGCAGGATGGCACGATGACAGCCGACCTCGACCAGATCTCCGCCGCCCTCACCGCGCAGTGGTCGCACCTGAGGTCCTGGCTCACGCCGCTGGGCGACAACCTCCTCGGGGCACGGAACAAGCCGAGCACGCTGGACGGCTGGACCAACGGTGAGCTCATCGCCCACCTGGGCCGCGCGATGGAGGCACTGACCGTCTGCACCCCTGCACCACCGGGAACCGTGCCTCTCACTCTCGCCGAGTACCTCGGGACGTACCCGGAGCGCGCGGACGACATCGCCGCGACGACCCGTGAGCTCGCCGAGACGATCGCGTCCGCGCCGACCGCCGAGGTCACCCTGCGCGCCGAGCGCGCTCTCGCGCGGCTCGCCGACCTCGGCCCCGACGGCGGCCTCGTGGTCCAGGCACGGCGTGGTCCCGTCACGCTCCGCGACATGGCCATGTCGCGGCTCATCGAGCTCGTCGTCCATGCCCAGGACCTCGTGACCTCTCTCAAGGGGACGGCCGACTCGACCGGGCCGAACAACCCGATCGAGCGCGCGGCCCTCGCCCTGGTCGCGGACGAGCTGCTCGACATCGTCATCCGGCGCGGCGGATGGTCGCTCGAGGTGACCGAGCCTGCGCTGTGGATCCGGCTGGCGACCGGGCGCACCCCCTACAACGTGGACGACCTCGCACGCGCCGTCAGCCCCACGTACACCGCGGGTGGCGTGCCCGACCTCGGGCGGGTCCTCCCCCTCCTCTGACCGCGGCGGCGTAGGTTGGGGCTATGCTCGCCGTCTACGCAGACCACATCGACGCCCACGACCCGCTCGCCGGCCTCACCGTCGGAGACCTTCCCGAGCCCGCCGAGCGCGAGGGCTGGACCACCGTCACGGTCCGCGCGGCGAGCCTCAACCACCACGACCTGTGGTCGCTGCGCGGCGTGGGGCTGCGCGCGCAGCAGCTCCCGATGATCCTCGGCACCGACGCGTCAGGTGTCACCGACGACGGCCGCGAAGTCGTCGTCCACGGCGTCATCGGGGCCGACGGGCACGGTGTGGGTCCCGACGAGTCCCGGACCCTGCTCTCGGAGAAGTACCCCGGAACGTTCGCCGAACGGGTCGGCGTGCCGACCCACAACCTCGTCGACAAGCCCTCGGGGCTGTCCTTCGCGGACGCCGCGTGCGTCCCGACAGCATGGCTGACGGCCTACCGGATGCTCTTCCGGTCGGCGGGCCTCACCCCGGGGCAGAGCGTGCTCGTCCAGGGGGCCGGCGGAGGCGTCTCGACGGCGGCCGTCGCCCTCGGCGCTGCGGCCGGCCTCGAGGTCATCGTCACGAGCCGGACCGCGACCAAGCGCGCGGCCGCGCTCGCTCTCGGCGCGAGCCACGCGCTCGAACCGGGTGCTCGCCTGCCGCACCGCGTCGACGCCGTCCTCGAGACGGTCGGGGCGGCGACCTGGTCGCACTCGGTCCGCTCGGTGCGCCCGGGCGGCGTCATCGCCGTGGCGGGTGCGACGTCCGGAGACCCGTCCGCTGCCGAGCTCACCCGGATCTTCTTCAACGAGATCACCGTCCGTGGCGTGACGATGGGGACCCGCGACGAGCTCGAGTCGCTCCTCGCGTTCCTCGCGCAGTCAGGTGTGCGGCCGACGATCGACAGCACCTTCCCGATCGACCAGGCACACGCCGCGTTCGCCCGCCTCGCGTCGGGAGAGCAGGTCGGCAAGATCGTCCTCACGCGATGACCCGGCCCGTTCCCCCGCCACGGTTCCTCGACGGGCACGACACGGCGCCGCGACGAACGGCGGGCACCGACCGCTCACCTGACCCGGACCTGGCCGCGACCGGACCTGCGACATCCCCAGGGCGTTCCGCGGGGTCGGTCGGGTGGGGCACGGACATCCTCGGTCCCGGCTACGAGTGCCGGTCCCTCGAGCTCGCACCGGACGACGAGGGAGACGTCGTCGCGACCCTCGTCCGGTACCGCCCCCGCGGTGAGGCCCGTCCGGCCCGCGCCGTCCTGTACGTCCACGGCTGGTCCGACTACTTCTTCCAGACGCAGACGGCCGAGCTGTGGCACGGCCTCGGAGCTGCCTTCTACGCTCTCGACCTGCGCAAGTACGGTCGCAGCCTCCGGCCCGGGCAGACCCCGGGGTACGTCGCGACCCTCCGCACCTACGACGAGGACATCGCTGCGGCCCTCGTGGCCATCCACGCGGACCTCGGACCGCACGTCTCGATCATGCTCATGGGCCACTCCACGGGTGGGCTCGTCTCGGTGCTCTGGGCGCACCGGCACCCCGGCGTGACGACAGGCCTCGTCCTCAACAGCCCGTGGCTCGAGCTCCAGGGCTCGTCCGTGGTCCGGACCGTCTCCACACCGGCGATCAGCCAGCTCGCCCGGTTCCAGCCCAAGACGCCCCTGCCGAACATCGACCCCGGCTTCTACGCACGGACCATCCGGCGCACCGACGGCGGCGAGTGGGACTTCGACGACCGCTGGCGACCCATGCCGGCCTTCCCCGTCCGAGCCGGGTGGCTCAATGCCATCATCGCAGGCCACGCCGAGGTCGCACGGGGGCTCACGATCACCCAGCCGATCCTCATGCTCGCCTCGTCGCGCACGATGATCTCCGCGCGCTGGAACGAGCAGATGCGCGAGAGCGACGTGGTTCTCGACGTCGAGCTCCTCGCACGCCGAGCCGTCCAGCTCGGCCCCACCGTGACGATCAGCCGCATCGCGGGCGGCCTGCACGACCTCGCGCTCTCGGCCACGCCGGCACGCGAGAGGTACTACGCGGAGATCGCCCGGTGGAGCTCCGTGTACGGCTGGTCCGCGTCCTGAGCCGCTCCTAGCCGAGCAGCTCCGCCAGCGTCGGCCCGCTCTCGCCAGCGCGCCACACCCGCCACCCGTCGGCGGCGGCGCTTCCCGAGACCACGTTGGCTGCCCAGCTCGGATCGGCGTAGCGCTCTCCGTCGGACGTCTCGAGCGTCCCGTCCGGATGGAGCAGCGCCTCGAAGCGCTCACCCCGTCGGTGGCGCACCCAGACGAGCGGGAGCGCCTCGTGGAGAGCGGACGCCAGCTCGCCGAGGGCATCGTCCGTGGGGCCGTGCACGCCGCCACCGATGGACACGTCCTCTCGGGCGGCGGGGCCGGGCGGGTCCTGCTGAACCGGCGGGTCCGGAAGGTCCGACGGGTCCGGAAGGTCCGGCGGGTCTGGAGGGTCGAAGCGGACGGGCTCGGCGAACTGTGCGGAGAGGTCCGCCCAGAACGGTGAGCTCGACCCGTCGAAGGAGAGGGACGAGGGTCCGTCGAACGACAAGGAGTCGTCGATCGACAGGGGGCCCCTTCTCACGACGCCGTGCTGGTCGGGACGCTCCGACGTGTGCTCGGCGGGGTTCGCGGTACCGGCGCCCCGCGCGCCCGGTGCTCGTGCAGCCCCGACGGCCTCGTGCTCGCGGTCGAGGACTGCGGCCGGAGCTCGGCCGGGAGCCCGGTCGAGCTTCTCAGGGATGTACTTCTTCGCGGCGATGAAGGCGCTCGCGCGGTAGGCGCTCCGGCCTGTGAGACCGGTCCCGGCCCCTTCCCACGCGGCTGCCTCCCCCGGCCCGGCGACGTACCCGCTGTCGTCGGCGGGCTCGGCGGCGAGGTCCAGCGCGGTCCGCGGTCCCGCGTCGGGCACAGGGAGGCCTGAGGGGCGCTCCGGGAGGTTCGCCAGCATGTCCGGGACCGACAGGAAGATCGGCGTGTACGGCGTCCCGGGCGGGGGCAGGTCGACGACGGGGAGCGGCGCGGAGAGCGGCGAGTGTCCGGTCGCGCTGCGCCGCGGAGGTGCCGTCCACGCGTCCTCCTGCGCCGACCACCCGTCCGAGGACGACGCCCTGTCGTCCGGGTGCGCGGCTCGCTCCTCCGTCGGCTCGGACTGCTCGACCGGTGGCTCGGAGTACACCGGATAGTCGGTCGCGCGGACAGGCGGGAGGATCGTCGTCATGTCCCCGGCTGACGGCGCGGACGGCACCGGCGGGAAGCTTGACGGGCCGAAGGCCGAGGTCCGCACCGGTCCGGTCGGCGCGGGGACGACCGGCGCGGGCCCGACCGGGGCGGGAACCGAGACGCGGCCGACCGGGACAGCCACGACAGGACCGGTGAGCGCACGCTCGACCGCGCGACGGGACCCACCGCGGACGCGTCCGAGCGCCGAGAAGGGTGCTGACAGGTCCGGCCCCGCTGCCGGGAACGACGACTCGGACAGGCCTGCCGAGGCCGTTCCTGCAGGGGGCGCGCCTGCCGGAGGCGTGGCCGGGCCGGTCGCGACGAGCGGCGAGACGTCGAGCAGGCGTCGACCGGGAGAGGCGGGCAGGACACCTACGCGGAACACCTCGACGGTCGGTCCGGCCGTCGACAGGAAGGCGAGGGCGTCGCGCACGTCAGGGGTGACGTCGGCGCACACGACGACGAGCCGCACGGCGACGCCCCGGGCCCGCGCGGACCGGGCGGTCGGGAGCGTGGCAGGCAAGGCGTCGTAGAAGTCGGTGACGTCCTTGTGGAACCTCTCCGCACCCGCCGGGTAGAGGTCGGCCAGCTCGGTGCGGGTGAGCCGCGACGCGCGGCCCGCGGTCCCGAGTGCGGCGGCGAGCCCGCGCTCGTCGAGCGTGGGGGCGACGACGACCACGACCGAGGTCCCCGACGAGTCCAGGGCCAACGTGGAGACCGGTACGTCGGCGTCCTGCGACGCGCTGCCGATCTCCCACGCGCCCACGCTCTCGGTCGACCGGTGGTGGCCCGTCATGCCCGTGACGGTGAAGGCCCGCTCACCCAGCAGGGCGGAGAGGTGCTCCTGCACCACCGTGCGGGCGTCGGCGTCGAACGCCGACTCCTCCGGGCGCGCCAGGACGACGAGCGGCGAACGCTCGGACCCGACGTCGAACAACGGCATGCGGACAGGGTAGCCCTGGCGGGTGAAACCGTCACACGTCACGGCTCAGGCGGACGGCCCCAACGCGTCGTGGGACAGCCGCTCCTCGACGCGCCGCACCTTGCCCTCGAGCTCACCGGTGCGGCCCGGTCGGATGTCCGCCTTGAGCACGAGCGAGACCCGGTGACCCCCTCGCCCCACGGCTTCGGTGGCACGACGCACCACGTCCATGCACTCGTCCCACTCACCCTCGATCGTGGTGAACATGGAGTCGGTGCGGTTGGGGAGACCTGACTCGCGGACGATGCGGACGGCGTCCGCGACGGCCTCGGTCACGGACTCGCCCGTCCCGAGCGGGGCGACAGAGAAGGCGATGAGCATCTCACCATCGTGCCACGCCCGGGCGGAGCTGCGCCCGAGGGCCGACCGCGGCCCGGGTGCGTCAGGCCGCGTGGATCGCCTCGGCGATCGGCACGTCCCCGGTGTTGAACTCGATGGTGGTCCCGGCCACCCACGGGGCGGCGAGCACGGCTGCTGCCACGCGTGCCACGTCCTCGCGGGGGACGTGGCCGCTCTCGAGCTCGGCACCGACCTCGACGTGACCCGTCCCGGGATCGTCCGTCAGTGCGCTCGGACCGAGGATGGTCCAGCCGAGGTCACTCTGGCGGAGGTGGTCGTCGGCGGCCGCCTTGGCCTCGGCGTACGCGAAGAAGCTGTTCTCGGGCGGGATGCCGTGGTCGAGCCGTGCGCCCTTGTAGGAGACCATGACGAACCGCGGGACCTCGGCGGCGACCGCCGCGTCGATCGCGCGGATCGCGGCGTCTCGGTCCACGGCATAGGTGCGCTCGGCGCTGCCGCCACCGGCGCCCGCAGTCCAGACGACCGCCTCCTGGCCCGCGATCGCCGCCGCGATCTCCTCGACGCTCTGGCGCTCGACGTCCGCGACCACCGGGGTCGCGCCGGTCGCTGCGACCTCCGCCTCGTGCTCGGGGTTGCGGAACAACGACGTCACGTCGTGCCCCTCGGCGCCCAGGATGCGCGCCAGGTGCAGCGCGACCTTGCCGTGTCCTCCGATGATGGCGATGCGTGCCACGTGATGCCCCTTGTCGTCCGCGTGCGCGGGCGGTCCGCGCTAGTGCTGGCTGAGCCGGCTGGCGAGCAGCTCGGCGAGCGACGTCCCCGTGACCCCTGCGAGGTCGTCGGCCTGCGTCCGGCACGAGAAGCCGTCGGCCAGGAAGATGTCGCCCTCCTCAGCCTGCCTCAGAGCGGGCAGGAGCGCATTCTCGGCGACGGCGACCGAGACGTCGTAGTGGCCCTTCTCCATGCCGAAGTTCCCGGCGAGACCGCAGCACCCGGCGAGCGTCTTGAACGTGGCGCCGGCGTCGCGGAGCAGCTTCTCGTCGGTCGTGAAGCCCATGACGGAGTAGTGGTGGCAGTGCGGCTGGACCACCGCCGTGACGTCCGAGAGGTCGGGCATGACCCAGCCGGAGTCGGGACCCGGCGCCGTCTCGGGGCGGGTGAGGAGCTCGGCCAGCGTGTGGGTCGCTGTCGAGACGGCCTGCGCCCGGGGGTCGTCGGGGAAGAGATCGGTGAGATCCGAGCGCAGCACAGCGGTGCACGACGGCTCGAGCCCCACGATGGGGATGCCGTTCACGGCGAAGGGGCCGAGAACGTCGAGGAGCTGTGAGAGCTTCTTCTTCGCTCCGTCGAGCTGGCCTGTGCTGATCCACGTGAGGCCGCAGCACGCCTCGTCCTCGGGGACGACGACGTCGTACCCGGCCGCGAGGAGGACTGTGACCGCTGCCTCGGGGACTCCGGGGGCGAGCGTGTCGCTGAACGAGTCGGTCCAGAGGACCACCTTGGGCTTGCGACCGATGTCGGAGGTCTCCCCCGCCGCGCCGTCGACCCCGGGCGACGCCGCGAGCGACGCGCCCTCGCGCTTCCACCACGTGCGGAAGGGCACCTCCGCGAACGCGGGGATGGAGCGGCGCGTGTCCATGCCTCCCAGGCTGAGGACCACCTTCGCCAGCGGCTTGATGGAGAGCGCCCAGTTCGCGAGCGTCGGCACGTAGCTCGCCAGGCGCGCCCAGCGCGGGAGCCAGCCGAGCGCGTAGTGGTTCATGGGCCGCAGCCGGCCCTTGTAGGCGTTGTGGAGGACCTCGGACTTGTACTGCGCCATGTCGACCCCTGCGGGGCAGTCGCTCGAGCACGCCTTGCAGCTGAGGCACAGGTCCAGCGCGGCGTGAACCTCGGGCGAGCGCCACCCCCCGGTGACGAGGGTGCCGTTCGCCATCTCCTGGAGGACGCGCCCGCGCCCGCGCGTCGAGTCCTTCTCGTCCTTCGTCGCGAGATAGGACGGGCACATGAACCCGCCCGCATCGGTGGCGTCCGCGCGGCACTTGCCCACGCCGACGCAACGGTGGATGGCCTTGGAGAAGTCGCCGTCGTCATGGACGAAGCTGAACCCGCTCTTGGCGAGGATCGGCTTCGCGTGCGGGCGGCGCAGGTCGGCATCGATGGCGTTGGGGCGTACGAGCACACCCGGGTTGAGGAGGTCCTGCGGGTCGAACAGCGCCTTGAACTGCTCGAAGACGCCGATGGCCGTAGCGGAGTACATCGCCGGGAGGAGCTCGGAGCGCGCCCGGCCGTCACCGTGCTCGCCGGAGAGCGAGCCACCGTACTTGCCGACGAGCATCGCCGCATCTGTCATGAACGTCCGCAGGACGGAGCCCGACGTCTCGAGCGGGATGTCGATCCGCAGGTGGACGCAGCCGTCGCCGAAGTGCCCGTACGGCATCCCGTCGACGCCGTACTGCGCCATGAGCGCGTCCAGGTCGCGCAGGTAGGGGCCGAGCTTCTCGGGCGGGACCGCGGAGTCCTCCCAGCCCGGCCACGCCTGGGCACCGGAGGGGGTGCGACCTGCGAGACCCGCGCCGTCGGCCCGGATCTGCCACATGGCCGTGGCCTCGGGCCCGGCGGGCAGGATGCGGGACGACGTGGTCCCCGCGTCCCGGACGATCGCGCGGGCGCGGGCCATCGCCTCCTTCTTCGTCGAGCCGCCGACCTCGACCATGAGCCAGCCGCCGCCCGGCGGGAGCGTCGGGACGGAGCCGGCGCCCTTGGCGATGCGCACGACGTCGACGAGACGCGCGTCGAGCCCCTCGACTGCGAGCGGCGAGTGCGTGAGGAGCGCGGGGACGGCGTCGGCGGCGCTCGGCATGTCGGGGTACCCGAGGACCACGAGGGTGGGGGCGCCCGCGATCGGCACGAGATCGACCGTCGCTCCAAGGACCGTCACGACGGTCCCCTCCGTGCCGACGAGCGCCTTCGCGAGATTCGAGCCCTTCTCCGGCAGGAGGTGCTCGAGGGAGTACCCGGACACCTGGCGCCCGAAGCGCCCGAGCTCGGTGCGCAGGGTCTCGAGGTTGGCCGTGACGAGCTCGCCGAGCCCGGGGACCAGGCCGATGCCGACGCCGTCGGCGCCGGCGGTGAAGCGGCGGCCGGTCCCGTCGACGACGTCGAGCTCGAAGACGTTGTCCGCCGTGCGCCCGTACGCCACCGCGTGCGGACCACAGGCGTTGTTCCCGATCATGCCGCCGAGGGTGGCGCGGTTCTGCGTCGACGGGTCCGGCCCGAAGCGCAGGCCGTGCGGTGCGGCGGCCTTCTGCAGGGAGGACATGACGACGCCGGGCTCGATGCGCGCCGTGCGCGCATCCGGGTCGATCTCGTGGATCGCGTGCACGTGACGCGAGAAGTCCATGACGACGCCGGGGCCGATCGCGTTCCCTGCGCAGGACGTGCCGCCGCCGCGAGCCGTGAGCGGGACCCCTGCCTCTCGGGTCACCTCGATCGCGGCGAGCGCGTCCTCCACGCTGCGCGGGACGACGACGACCTGTGGCACCACCCGGTAGTTCGACGCGTCGGTCGTGTACTCGGCGCGCCGGAGCGTCGAGTCGGAGACCTCGCCGTCGACCGCCGCCCGCAGCGACGCGACGAGCTCCGCGCGCGCGGACGCCTCCGCCCTGGACTCCTGGGCGCTCGTCCGCGCGCTGCTCGAACCGGTGATCTCGACATCGACTGGGCTTGCCACGGGCCCCATTCTCGCACCGGGACCCTGATGCTCTCGTGGGACTCCCACGGTGCGGACACCAGCCGTGGCGGTCTGGCGTGCGTGGGATTCTGTCCGGATGTCAGTCGAGGAGATCATCGGGTTCGCCACGGGCGCCCTGTGCGTGTGGCTCGCGGTCCGTCAGAACGTCTGGACCTTCCCGGTCGGGCTGGCCAACAACGCCGTGTACGTGGTCCTCTTCGCGTCGTCGGGGCTCTACGCGGGGGCTGGGCTGCAGATCGTCTACATCGTGCTCGGTGCGCTCGGGTGGGTGTGGTGGGTCCGTGGCGGGCCGGACGGCGCGCGGCTCACCGTGCACCGCACCCCACCGTGGGCGTGGGTCGCCGCCGCGGCAGCGTTCGCCGGGGTCGCGGCCGCGCTCGTGTGGGTCCTCAGCACCTACACCGACTCGCAGGCCCCCGGGCTCGACGCCGTGACGACGTCACTGAGCCTCGTCGCCCAGCTCATGCTCGGTCGCAAGTGGATCGGCAACTGGTGGGTGTGGATCGTCGCCGACGTCATCTACGTCTGGCTGTACGTCAGCTCCGGCCTGTTCCTCACAGCGGTGCTGTACGCCGGCTTCATCGTCCTGTGCGCCATCGGCCTGCGTGACTGGCGGCGGGAGCTCGCCGCTCCCGCCGCCCTCGTCACACCAGCGCCCGGCGCGGTCGACTCACCCGGTGTTCTGGAGTCCGGCGGCGACGCCGTTGACGCTGAGCAGCAGCAGGTGCCGTAGCTGGGGCACCTCGTCCGGCTCTGCGCCCTTGCGCAACCGGGTGAGCGCCCGGAGCTGGAGGAGCGACAGGGCGTCGACGTACGGGCTGCGCAGCCGCACGGCGCGACCGAGGACGCGCCGGTTCGACAGCGCGCTGTCGCTGCCCGTGATCGCGAGGACCCACTCGCGGGTGAGCGCCATCTCCTCGAGGACGAGATCGGCGAGGTCCTGCCGGTCACCGAGCGCGAGGTAACGGCTGGCGATCCGTGCGTCCGTCTTGGCGAGCGACATCTCGACGTTGTCGATCATCGTCCCGAAGAGCGGCCACTCCCGGTAGGCGGCGCGGAGCTCGTCGAGGTCGCCGGCCGTCTTGAGCGCAGTGCCGAGGCCGAACCAGCCGGCGAGGTTGATGCGCGCCTGGGACCAGGAGAACACCCAGGGGATCGCACGCAGGTCGTCGAGGGACTCGATCGAGAGACCACGACGTGCCGGGCGGGAGCCCAGGGGCAGGAGACCGACCTCTTCGAGCGGCGTGACCTCGCCGAACCACTGCGGGAAGCCCTCGGCCCGGACGAGCTCGAAGAAGCGTGCCCGTGAGGACGTGTCGAGCGTCGCGGCGAGATCGGCGAAGCGCTTCGTGGCGGCCTCGTTGCGTCGCTCTACCGACGGAGCGCCGGCGAGCAGGGTCGCGGCAGCGACCTGCTCGATGTGTCGTGCGGCGATGACCGGGTCCCCGTAGCGGGCGAAGATGACCTCGCCCTGCTCGGTGAGCTTGAATCGGCCGTCGACGGATCCCGCCGGCTGGGCGAGCAGCGCACGGTTCGCCGGGCCGCCCCCGCGCCCGAGCGCGCCTCCCCGGCCGTGGAAGAGCGTCAGCGTGATGTCGTGACGCTTCGCCCACGCGGTGATCCGGCTCTGCGCCACGTCGAGAGCGAGGGTCGCAGCGACCGGCCCGACGTCCTTCGACGAGTCGGAGTAGCCGAGCATGACCTCCACCCGGCGACCGTTGGCGGCGAGACGCGCCTGAACGGCGGGGACGAGGAGCATGCCCTCGAGGATCTCGACGCTCGCCTCGAGGTCCGCGAAGGTCTCGAACAGGGGGATCGCGTCGATCACCGGTGCGTGCTCCGGGTCCTCGAACACGAGCTCGGCCAGCTGGTAGACAGCCTCGAGGTGTGCGGCGCTCTGGGTGAACGAGACGATGTACCGGCGTGCGGCGTCGGCTCCGTGCCGTCGCTGTACCGCGCCGAGCGCACGGAACGTGTCGAGCACCTCGGTGGTCTTCTCCGCCAAGGGGCCGTCGATGCCGTTCGCGGCGATGTCCGCCAGCGCCTGCTCGTGGACCTGGGAGTGCTGACGCACCTCGAGCTCGGCCAGGTGGAACCCGAAGGTCTGCACCTGCCAGATGAGGCGCTGGAGGTCGCCGTAGGCAGCGCGGGGGGCACCGGCCTCGATGAGCGACTCCTGCACGACGACGAGGTCGGCTGCAGCCTCGCCCGCGTCGGCGTAGGCGAGGTCGGCGTCGCGCCGCCGGGTGGCCGCGATCCGCTCAGCGACGACGAGCAGCGCCTGCCGGTGCGGTTCGTTCGGCGACTCTCCCGCGACACGAGCGGTCAACGGCTCGGAGAGCACCCGCTGGCGCCGCCACAGGGAGAGGAGGTCAGCGGACGCCGGCGTCGCGGAGCCGTCGAGCGTCAGCGCGTTGCCCGTACGTCGTGCAGCATGCTCGAGCGCGGTGAGCACGTGCTCGGACGCGATGAGCGCTGCGGAACGGGTCACGTCGGCGGTGACGTTGGGGTTGCCGTCGCGGTCTCCACCGATCCAGGTGCCGAGCCGGACGAACGGACGGACGATCGGCGCACGAGCGCCGGCCTGGTCGCCCTGCAGCCAGTCGTCGAACCGACGGTAGACCTCGGGGAACGTGTCGAAGAAGGTGGAGTCGAACACCCCCATGACGGTGCGGATCTCGTCGACCACCGTGGGCTTGGCCGCGCGCAGGGGGGACGTGCGCCACAGCACGTCGATCTCGGCGAGGAGACGGCGCTCGTTCTCGGCGAGGGACGTGCCGCCGACGTGCGCGCCGTCCCGCTCGGCGACGAGGGTCGAGATCCGCCGGATGGCGCTCGACACGGCACGACGCCGTGCCTCTGTCGGGTGCGCGGTCACGACGGGTCGGAACTCGAGCGCCTGCAGTCGAGCGAGCGTCGCCTCCGGGCCGATCTCCTGTGTGAGCTCCGTGACGGCTGCGGCGAAGGAGTCGTCAGCGGCAACCTCGCCGGGGTCGCGGCTCGACTCGCGCTCGCGCAGGACGCGAACCCGGTGGAACTCTTCGGCGAGGTTCGCCAGGTGGAAGTAGCACGTGAACGCACGCGCAACCTGCTCCGCGCGCTCGGGGGAGAACCTCTCGACGAGCGCCTGCGCCTCGGCGAAGGACGCATCCTCGTCCTCGTCGTGCGCACGGATCGTCAGCTCGCGCAGACTCTCGACGTCGGCGAGGAGGTCATCACCTCCCGCTTCGCGCAGCACGGTTCCGAGCAGCCCGCCGAGCAGGCGGACATCGTTTCTCAGCGGATCGGGCACCTCGTGGTGCGCACGGCCGCGACGGTCATCCAGGGAAGCTTCGTCATGGGGCACCCGCCAACCGTAGGTGACGCACCCCCGATCCCGTCGACCGTGCCCAGTGGGTGGAGCGTCCCTGCACGCACCGATGCGCAAGAATTGCCCGATGACCGCGCCTCTGACCGCACTCACTGCCACGACCGGAACCGGACGAGCTTTCGCTCACGGCCTGGTCGTCGGGAAGTTCTACCCCGTGCACGCAGGACATCTCAACCTTGTGCGGACCGCTCTCGCGCGCTGTGCACGCGTCACCGTCCAGGTGCTCGTCTCGACGCAGGAGTCGATCCCCGGTGAGCTGAGGGCGCAGTGGATCCGCGACGAGCTCCCTCAGGCTCACGTCCTCGTGGGTCTGGACGACGAGCCGGTCGACTACGACAGCAACGAGGCCTGGGACGCCCACGTCGCGGTGATGCAGAGGCTCCTTGCGGAGGCGGGCCGTGGCACCGATCCCCACGGCACAGGCGACACCGTCGACGCCGTCTTCACGTCGGACGTCTACGGTGCGGAGCTCGCGCGGCGCTTCGATGCGGCGTGGGTCCAGGTCGACCCAGGACGCATTGTCGTCAGCGTCTCCGGCAGCGCCGTCCGGGCCGACCCGGGGGCCCACTGGTGGTCGTTGCCCGCGGGGGTGCGTGCGTGGTTCGCCCGCCGCGTCGTCGTGCTCGGTGCAGAGTCCACCGGCACGACCACGCTGGCACAGGACCTGCAGCGCCACTACGGGCTGCCTCCGGTGGTCGAGTTCGGCCGTGAGTGGTCGGAGATCCGACCAGGCGGGCTCGCCGCCCCTTGGCACAGCGCCGAGTTCGACCTCGTCGCGCGTGAGCAGAGCCGGATCGAGGACGCGGCAGCCGCGCGGACTCCGCGACCGCTCCTCGTGTGCGACACGGACGTGCTCGCGACGACACTGTGGCACGAGCGCTATGTCGGGACGGTGTCCCCGAGCGTGGTCGCGCTGGCGGCCGCTCGGGTTCCGGACCTCTATCTGTTGACTGGTGACGAGATCCCGTTCGTGCAGGACGGTATGCGCGACGGCGAGCACATCCGTTCACAGATGCAGGCGGCGTTCCGTTCGACGCTCAAGGCGCAGGCTGATGCAGGAGGTGCTCCGTGGGTCGAGCTACGTGGCTCTCGGGCGGCGCGTCTCGCGGGGGCTGTCGAGCTCGTCGATGCGTTGTGTGCCGAACCGCGCACGATCGCCGACCCGATGCCGCAGGTTGGGCAGGGACTCACGGTCACGTAGCCGGTGCGCCATGACGGCTGTGCATGGCCGGACTCGACCGCGTGGCGGTGTGCTGACGCGTGGGGGTACGACAAAGACCCACCCCCGAGGGGGTGGGTCTTTGTGAATGGTGTTCCGGCGGCGTCCTACTCTCCCACACAGTCTCCCGTGCAGTACCATCGGCGCTGGAGGGCTTAG
>NZ_JBDYKL010000042.1:0-39842 GCF_040012415.1 Sanguibacter sp. 25GB23B1 | reverse complement strand
ATCGCGGCGAGGATACCGATGATGATGATGACGACGAGGAGCTCGATGAGCGTGAAGCCCTTGTCCTTCTCGTTCATCGACTTGTGGATGCGAGCAATCATGCTCGGCCTCTTTTCAGGTTCAGTGTCAAAGTGAGAATGAAGCCGGTCACACTCTCGACCGGGTACTACGGCATCTCTATCGGACTGATGCAACCGGAACTTAAGGTTGTTCGCCGCTGACGTGAGCATTTCACCCGCTCCAGCGGTCCCGCGCTACGGGAGAACGAAGGAGACCGACCCCGAGCAGGCCGTCACGCCCTTGGCCTGGAGGCCGCCCTCGCTGCGGTAGACCCAGCTCTGCGTCGTCGAAACTCCCGAGCTCCTGCTGCCCTGGAGGCAGTAGTCACTACTGCTCTGGAACACTCTCACCTCGGTGCCCGCCGTCAGGCGCAGCCCGTCACGGAGTGCGGCCTCCGACACCGGGGCACCGTCGGTGCGGATCGCTTCGACGGCACCCGCCACCAGACGCAGGTCGCTCTTGACCGTCGCGTCTGCCGCACGCTCACGTTGTCCGAGGAGGACCGGCACTGCGATGGCCGCAAGGATCCCAAGGATTGCGATGACGACGAGGACCTCGATGAGAGAGAACCCACGGTCGCTCGCTCCCGCGCTCCCCCGACCGCGGCCCCGCGGCGCGCGTCGCCCAGCCATCACTGGATGAGGTCGAAGATGCCGAAGATCGGCATGTACATGGCGATCACCATGCCACCGATGATGGACCCGAGGACGACGATCATGAGGGGCTCGATGAGGCTCGTCAGCTGCTCTGTCGTCGCCTCGACCTCCTGGTCGTAGAACTCCGAGATCTTCTGCAGCATGGTGTCGAGCGCACCCGTGTCTTCACCGACGGCCATCATCTGCACCACCATCGGCGGGAAGACGGCGTGCTGCGAGAGCGGGCCCGTGAGCGACTGCCCCGATCGGACGGACTCTTGAACGGCCTTGGTCGCTCGCTCGATGACGAGGTTTCCGCTCGTCTCGCCGACGATGTCGAGCGCCTGGAGGATCGGCACACCCGCGTGGAGCATCGCGCCGAAGTTCCTCGTGAAGCGCGCGACCGCGATCTTCCGGAAGAGGTTCCCGAACACCGGGACCTTGAGCTTCCACGGATCGAGCACCTCGCGCACGGTGCGGTCGTTCTTGTGCTTGCCCCACCACGCGGCGAAGACGCCAAGGACCACGAGGATCGGGACAGCACCCCACTTGAGGCCCACCGACATCGACATGAGGATCTTCGTCGGCAACGGCAGCTCACCGCCGAGCGACGAGAACATCCCAGCGAAGACCGGGACGATGAAGAGGAGCATGCCGCTCGTCGCGAGGATCGCGATGACGAACACGACGACCGGGTAGGTCATCGCGGACTTGATCTTGCCTCGCAGCTTGACCTCGTCCTCGAAGTTCTCCGCCACCGAGACGAGCACCTGGTCGAGGAAGCCACCAATCTCGCCGGCCTTGACCATGTTGATCATCAGCGGCGGGAACACGGCTTCGTGCTTGCCGAGCGCCTGGGAGAACGAGATGCCTGCCTCGACGTCGCTGCGCACCTGCATGAGGACCTTTGCGAGCGGCTTGCTCTCCGTCTGCTCGGCGAGGATCGAGATCGCGCGCAGCAACGAGAGGCCCGCATTGATCATCGTGGCCAGCTGCCGCGCCATGATCGCGAGATCCTTGAGGCCGATCTTGTCCCCGAACCCGGGGATGTTGATCTCCCGCTGCATACCGCCGGTGTTCACCTCGGCGATGGAGATCGGCGAGACGCCCATGGTCTTAAGCCGGTTGGCGACCGCTGACTGGCTCGCGGCCTCGATCCGTCCCTTGACGAGCTTCCCGGTCTTGTCCCGGACGACGTAGTCGAACGCCTTGGTCATGGTGGCCATCACAACGCCCTGTTCTGGTAGGAGGCGCCGCCCATGTTGGCGTTGGCGAGGCCCGCACCAGCGCCCGAACCTGAGGACCGGCCGGTGAGCCGGTTGAAGTCTGCGATGTGGTGGCAGTTCTCCAGTCCGGTCTCGTAGGAGATCCGACCGGTGCGCGCGAGATCGGCGAGGTGCTGGTCGAGGGTATGCATCCCGTGCTGCGCACCGGCCTGCATCGCGGAGTAGACCTGGTGAGTCTTGCCCTCACGGATGAGGTTGCGGATGGCGGGAGTCGCGATCATGACCTCGGTCGCCACCGCACGCCCGGGTCCATCAGCACGCTTGCACAGCGTCTGGCACACGACACCCTGGAGCGCCCCGGCGAGCTGCGTCCGCACCTGACCCTGCTGCTCGGGTGGGAACACGTCGATGATGCGGTCGATCGTCTGCGCGGCATCCTGGGTGTGGAGGGTCGCGAAGACGAGGTGCCCCGTCTCCGCAGCCGTGAGCGCGACCGAGATGGTCTCGAGGTCACGCATCTCACCGACGAGGATGATGTCCGGGTCCTGACGCAGCACGTGCTTGAGCGCGCTGGCGAAGCTGTGCGTGTCCTGGCCCACCTCGCGCTGGTTGATGATCGACTTCTTGTGGCGGTGGAGGTACTCGATCGGGTCTTCGACCGTCATGATGTGGTCGGCACGGGTCCGGTTCGCGAGGTCGACGATCGACGCGA
Organism: Sanguibacter sp. 25GB23B1; assembly: GCF_040012415.1. Classification (NCBI taxonomy): domain Bacteria; kingdom Bacillati; phylum Actinomycetota; class Actinomycetes; order Micrococcales; family Sanguibacteraceae; genus Sanguibacter; species Sanguibacter sp. 25GB23B1. Next base: position 37,209 of record NZ_JBDYKL010000042.1, on the reverse strand, counting down.
GCGTCGTCGACTTCCCCGATCCTGTCGGACCGGTGACCAGCACCAGTCCACGCGGGAGCCCGGCAAAGTTCGCGACCACACCGGGGATCCCGAGGTCCTCGAGCGGCTTGATCTCGTACGGGATCACGCGGAAGGCCGCGCCGATGGACTCACGCTGCTGGTAGAGGTTCACACGGAAGCGGGCGAGACCCCTCACCGAGTAGGAGACGTCGAGCTCGAGGTTCGCCTCGAACTTCTCCCGCTGCTTCTGGGTGAGGACGCTGTAGAGGGTCCGCTGGAGCCCTTCGGGCATGATCCCCTCATAGCCCTCGAGCGCTACGAGCGACCCGTCGCGCCGGATCATCGGCGGAGCGCCGACCGTCAGGTGAAGGTCGGACGCACCGGCCTCGACCATGGAGCGCAGCACGCGGTCGAGATCGACGTCGCTGGCCTGCGCCTGCTGGCTCATCCCGATACGGGTCGCTGACGGGGCACCGGGACGCTGGGCCTGAGCGGGTCGCTGGGGCGCCTGCGCGGGCGGAAGGGGCGCCGGGGCCGCAGACGGCGGGGCGGGAGCAGAGGGTGAAGCTGGAGCAGAGGGCGGCCGCGGTGCGACCGACTGCTGCTGCGATGGTGGTGGCGCATAGTGCGCCTGGGTCACTGAAGCCTGAGGTGCAGGGGGCTGGGGCGCAGCGGTCTGCGGTGCGTACGAGGACCGAGCGGGCTGCGCGGCAGCCGGGGCGCGCTGTGGCTCGGCCGGACGGTACGCGCCCTGCTCGGCGAGGGAGCGCCTCGTCGGGATGTCACCGAGCGGCGCGAACCGCTGGGGCACTGGTGCGCCCGCGGGCCCTGCAGGTGACCGGGGATCGCCCGCCGGCGCGGTGAACTCGTTCACAGATCAGCCTCTCGGTTTCGACAGCCGCGCTCTCCGCGCGACGCTTGCTTATCGGCGGGAAGACCGCCGACCTTAAGCAACGACCCGGACGATCTCCTCGATGGACGTCTGTCCCTGGACGACCTTCATCCAGCCGTCGTCCCGCAGTGTCCGCATCCCCTGGGCGATCGCCGTCTTGAGAATCTCTGCCGACGAGGAACCGTTGACCGCGTGGCGCTCGATCTCCTCGGTGACACGCATGACCTCGTGGAGCGCCAGACGACCCTTGTAGCCGGTGTTCGAGCAGGTCACGCAGCCCGCCGGCCGGTGCAGCACCGGCTTCTCTTCACCGGGCAGCCATGGGAAGCGCGATGCGACGAGCTCGTCGTCGCTCGGCTCGTAGCGTTCCTTGCACTTGCCGCACAATCGACGCGCCAGTCGCTGGGCGACGATGCAGTCGATCGCGGACCCGACGAGGAATGGCTCGATGCCCATCTCGACAAGTCGCGTCACCGCGGACGGGGCGTCGTTGGTGTGCAGGGTCGACAGGACGAGGTGACCGGTGAGCGCCGCCTCGATGGCGATCTGGGCGGTCTCGTGGTCACGGATCTCACCGAGGAGGACGACGTCGGGGTCGGACCGCAGGATCGATCGCAGCGCACCGGCGAACGTCAGACCCGCCTTCGGGTTGACCTGCACCTGGTTGATGCCGGGGAGCCGGTACTCGACCGGGTCCTCGACCGTGATGACGTTGATCTCCGGCTTCGACACCGCGTTGAGGGTCGCGTACAGCGTCGTCGACTTACCGGACCCGGTCGGTCCCGTCACGAGGATCATGCCGTACGGCTTGTTGAAGGCTTCTGCGTAGACCTCGTAGTTCTCGTCGCCGAAGGACAGGTCCCGCAGGTCCAGGCTGGCGGTCGAGTTGTCGAGGATACGCATGACGATCTTCTCGCCCCACACGGTCGGCAGCGTAGCGACGCGGAGGTCGATCTTGCGACCGTTGTGGTTGATCGACATGCGGCCGTCCTGGGGCTTGCGTCGCTCGGCGATGTCGATGTCCGAGAGAATCTTCACGCGCGAGGTCACACCACCGGCGATGTTCTTGGGTGAACGCTGCATCTCGTGGAGCACGCCGTCGATCCGGTAGCGGACCCGGAGGTCGTGCTCCCCCGGTTCGATGTGGATGTCGGAGGCACGGTCGGTGATCGCCTGCGACACGATGAGGTTGACGTAGCGCACGATGGGCGCGTCGTCCTCGACAGAGTCGCCGATCTTGGACACATCGAAGTCGACGAGGTTGTGCTGCTCCTCCTCGAACGCTGTCGTAAGGTCGTCCATCTCTCCGTCAGCACGCACGAAGCGGTCGATCGCGCGCGCCAGGTCTTCGTGGGTCGCGACGACCGGCACGACCTGCAGGCCGGTCATCGACCGCACGTCGTCGACCGCGAGGACGTTGCCGGGGTCTGCCATCGCGAGAAGGATCGCGCCGTTCTCGAACGCGACGGGAAGAACCGTGTACCGGCGACACACCGCTCCAGGCAGCCGGCTCACGGCAGTCCTGTCAACCGGATACGTGTCGAGGTCGACGAACTGCATGCCGACCTGGCCTGCGAGGGTGGAGACGAGCTGCCCCTCGGTGAGGACGCCGAGCTCGACGAGCACCCGTCCGAGGCTCGTGCCGCGGGTGACCTGTTCGTCGAGCGCTGCCATGAGCTGCGCCTCGGTGACCATGCCCTCCTCGAGGAGGATCTCTCCGAGCTGCTTCATGCCTGTCCTCTCGACCCGCGTCGGAGATCCCGCGAGGGTGCACCGACAGCATTCACCTACCGTCAGTCATCTCATCGGCAGGGAGGTGCAGGATCGTGAGGGTTTGGCCTGGTGAAGATCGCTCGATGGCGCGTCAGCGCAGAGCGAGCCCGAGCGCGTCGCTCATGGCGTCGAGCGGGGCAGGGTGCCCGGTCATGAGCCTGACCTGCTCGGCGGCCTGGTGGAGCAGCATCCGCTCCCCCGGCACGCTCACTCCTCCGAGCTGGGCCCAGGCGCTGGCGAGCGCCGTGGGCCGCGGCTCGTAGGCGACGTCGAGCAGGATGCCGCGCGGGGCGGTCCTGCGCTCGAGGATCTCTGCAGCGACCGGGTCGGCACCGTGCGCGGGCAGCGTCGAGACGATGACGTCGGCTGCGAGCATCGCTGCCGGGGCGCCGTCCATGACGCGGAAGCGCGGCGTCACACCCATGCGGTGCGCGGCACGCTGGAGGTCGCCGGTGCGTCCGAGCGAGCGGACGAAGACGTCGACCGTCGGGCAACCGAGCTCGGCGAGGGCGGCGAGGGCGGAGGCGGCCGTCGCACCGGCGCCGAGCACGACGGCGTTGCCGACCGGGGTGCGCGAGGGGGCTGCGCCACCGTCGCCCACAGCGCCGGGCCCTGCCGGAGAGCCCTCCCCCAGTGCCGCGACGATGCCATACACGTCCGTGTTGGCCCCGACGAGCGTCGTCGTGCCCCCCACGTCCTGGAAGAGCACCGTGTTCACCGCTCCCGTGACCTCAGCGAGCGGATCGATGTGGTCGAGGCGCCCGATGATCGTCTGCTTGAGCGGCATGGTCAGGCTCAGCCCTGCCCAGGTCGTGTCCGTCTCGGCGAGGAACGTGTCGAGCGCGTCCTGGGGGACGTCACGTGCCTCGTAGTGCCACCCGGTCAGACCGAGCGCCTCGTAGGCCGCTCGGTGGAGGACCGGCGACAGCGAGTGCGCGATGGGATGGCCGAGGACTGCTGCGCGCCTCACTCGCCCGCGTTCTCCCGCAGCCAAGCCTGGTAGAGCTCGACATTCTTGGTGTGCTCCGTCCAGGTGGCGGCGAAGCGCGTCTCCTGCGTGACAGGGTTGACCGAGACGAAGTAGATGTAGTCCGTGACCGGTGGGTTGAGCACCGCGTTGATCGAGTCGATGCTGGGCGAGGCGATCGGGGCCGGCGGGAGGCCGGCGTAGAGGTACGTGTTGTACGGGCTGTCGATCGCCCGGTCTTCGGCGGTGGTGGTCGCGTCGGAGGTCCCGCCGACGAGGTAGTGGACGGTCGAGTCCATCTCGAGCTTCTTGGGGAGGGCGAGGCGGTTCTCGATGACGCTCGCGACGTTCGGCCTGTCGTTCGCGCCGGCCTCACGCTCGACGATGGACGCCTTGGTGAGCACCGTCAGCCGGTTCTCCACCGGGACGCCCAGCTCGTCGAGCTTGACGACGGTCCGACGGATCATCTCGGTGACCATCTGTGCGGGTGTGACGTCGAGGCCGAACTCGTAGCGGTCACCCCAGAGCCAGCCGTCGATCTCACCGCCCGCCTCAGCGGGCAGCCCGAGCGCAGCAGTGTCAGCGAGCGACGCCGTGACTTCGTCTTCGGTCACGCCCGTGACCTTGGCGATCTTCGCGATGACGTCCTTCTTCGTCGAGCCCGGGAGCACGTCGAACATGTAGTCCGCGCGGTTCTCCGGGTTGAGGAGGGCGACGACCACGTCGGACGCCTTCATCTCCTTGAAGAGGTTGTACGTCCCGGGCTGGATGCTCGCCGACGAGGCGTTCGCCGTGTAGGCCGCGACGAAGCCGGCCTGTGACGCGACGACGCCAGCCTCGGTGAGCGTCGCGCCCATCTGCGACCCGGTCGCGCCGGCGTCGACGGTGATCTGGACCTCGCCCGTGCCTGGGCCGGGAAAGTCAAGGACCTCTTCCGTGCCCGGGCCGAGCCCGTCGAGCCCGCTGAAGAACTCGACGCCGCGGGTCCAGACGAAGTAGCCACCGGCTCCGATGATCACGACCGCGATGAGGACGCTGAGCAGCGCGCGGCGTCGCCGCTTGGCCGCACGCTTGCGCTCTTCGCGCAGGGCGCGCTTCTCCGCCCGAGACAGGCTCACGTCAGCCTGGCGCTCGTCGGAGACTGCTGGTCCCTCGAACAGATCGTTCACCGGTCAATGCCTCCACACTCGTCAGAGCCTCGTCGCCGTGCACGTTGCGGACAAGCCGACAACCTACTGCAGTTGAGTGCTCAATGACATATACGACTTATCTCACCAGCTCGCCGACACGGGTTGCCGCGTGTCGTTCACCGTCCAGCGCGGACTGCAGGATCACCACGGCTGCCGCCTGATCGACGACGGCGCGGTGCTTGCGGCCCGCCCTCCCGGAGGCGTGCAGTGCTTGGTGCGCGCTAACAGTACTCATCCGCTCGTCCACCAGACGAACCGGGACGGGGTCGACAGCACGAGCGATCGTTCCAGCGTACGCGCGCGCGGCCACCGATGCCGCCCCCTCGGCGCCCGAAAGGTGCCGCGGGAGCCCGACATACACAACCTTCACACCGCGCTCCTCCACCTCGTGCGCAATGCGCACGACGTCCGGGGGCACGGTCGTCGTGTCACCGTCGGCACCCATGACGCGCGCGACAGTGTCGACTGGCGTCGCGACGAGACCGTCCGGATCGCTCACGGCGACGCCGACACGGACGCTTCCGACGTCGACGCAGAGGCGAGGGCCGCGCTCGAGGCTCATGTCTCAGCCGCGCAGCGTGGCCGCGACGCCGTCGCGCACGCCGGAGAGCGCCGCAGGCAGGGCGGTGGCGTCCTGCCCGCCGCCCTGGGCCATGTCGTCCTTGCCGCCGCCGCCGCCGCCGAGGGTCGCGGACGCGGCCTTGGCCAGAGCGCCGGCCTTGAGGCCGAGCTCGCGCGCCGGCGCGTTGGTCACGATGACGACGAGCGGACGCTCCTTGCTCACACCACCGATCGCGACGACGGAGGGAGCCGCGTCGCTCAGGCGACCCCGGATGTCGAGCGCGAGGGCGCGCAGGTCGTCAGCGGACGCGACGGCGCCCGCGTCGTGGACCACGACCCGAGCCCCGTCGAGCACCTCGGCGGATGCTGCGAGCGTGCCCGCAGCCGCGAGGAGCTGTCCCTGCCGCAGCCCTGCGAGCTCCTTCTCGGTCTCCTTGAGGCGAGACAGCAGGCTGCCGATACGGTCGGGCAGCTCGTCCGTGCGGACGTTGAGCATCCCGGTGAGCTGACCGACGAGAGCATGCTCCTTGGCCTGGAAGCCGTAGGCGCCGTCGCCGACGAGAGCATCGACGCGCCGGACACCCGATCCGATGGACGCTTCGCCGAGCAGCGTGACGAGCCCGAGCTGACCGGACCGCTTGACGTGGGTCCCTGCGCACAGCTCCCGGGACCAGTCGTCACCGATGGACACGACACGGACACGGTCTCCGTACTTCTCGCCGAAGAGCGCCATGGCACCGAGCGCGCGGGCCTCGTCGATGTTCATGATCTGCTCGGTGACCTCGAGGTCCTCGGCGAGCTGGGTGTTGACGCGCTCCTCGATCTCGCCGAGGACGCCCTGCGGGATCGCCTGGCTCGCCCGGAAGTCGAACCGGATCCGGCTCGGGGCGTTCTCGGACCCGGCCTGGGTCGCATCCTTGCCGAGGGACTCCTGCAGCGCCTTGTGGATCATGTGCGTGGCGGAGTGCGCGCGGCTGATGGCTTTGCGGCGCGCACGATCGATCGTCGCCGTGCCGGGCTCACCGAGCGCCGCAGTCCCGTCGACGAGACGGCCCCGGTGCACGGACAGGCCCTTGATGGGTGCCTGCACGTCGTCGACCTCGATCGTCGCGCCGCTGTCGAGCACGATGGTGCCGTGGTCGGCGAGCTGACCACCGGCCTCGGCGTAGAACGGCGTGCGGTCGAGGATGACCTCGACCGCGGCCGGCGCGGTCGCAGCCGGAGCGGGCACACCGTCGACGACGAGGCCGACGACGCTGACGCGTGCGGTCGAGTCCGTGTAGCCGACGAACTCGACGGCCGCACCCAGCGTGCTGTGGAGCGTCTCGTAGGCTGCCTTGTCCGCGCCACCCGTCCGCTTGCCGATCGCGTCGGCACGCGCACGGTCCCGCTGCGCCTGCATGAGGCTGCGGAACGCGGTCTCGTCGACGGTCACACCCTGCTCGGACGCCATCTCGAGCGTGAGGTCGATGGGGAAGCCGTAGGTGTCGTGGAGGGCAAAGGCCTCCTCGCCGCCGAGCCGCGGCGTGCCGGCCTCGCCCGCGGCGGACTTGGCGTTGCGGACGGCGGTGTCGAGGATGGTCGTCCCGGAGACGAGCGTGCGACGGAACGCCTCCTCCTCGGCGTACGCGATCGCCGACAGGCGGTCGAACTCGAGACCGAGGTTCGGGTAGGACGCCTGCATGGCGTCCCGGCTCGCCGGGAACAGGTGCGGGAGGGCCGGCTCGTCCACGCCGAGCAGGCGCATGGCGCGCACGCTACGGCGGAGCAGGCGGCGCAGGACGTACCCGCGACCCTCGTTCGAGGGGCGGATGCCGTCACCGATGAGCATGAGCGACGAGCGGATGTGGTCGGCGACCACGCGCATCCGGACATCGTCCTCCGTCGATGCACCATACTGCTTGCCCGAGAGCTCTTGAGCAGCCGTGATGACGGGGAAGACCTCGTCGATCTCGTACATGTTGTCGACACCTTGCAGGAGGTACGCGACACGCTCGAGGCCCATCCCGGTGTCGATGTTCTTCTGCTTGAGCTCACCGAGCAGCGGGAAGTCGTCCTTCGTGCCACCGTCGGCGCGCTCGTACTGCATGAAGACGAGGTTCCAGATCTCGATGTAGCGGTCCTCGTCGACGACTGGGCCACCCTCGGCCCCGTAGGCGGGGCCGCGGTCCACGTAGATCTCCGAGCAGGGTCCGGCCGGTCCGCGCGCTCCCGTCGACCAGAAGTTGTCTCGCATCCCCCGGGACTGGATCCGCTCGTCGGGGAGTCCTGCCACCGACTTCCACAGCTGGCGCGCCTCGTCGTCGTCGTGGAAGACCGTGACCCAGATCGTGTCGGGGTCGAAGCCGTACTTGCCCTCGCTCACGGGACCGGTGACGAGGTCCCAGGCGTAGCCGATGGCCTCTTCCTTGAAGTAGTCGCCGAAGGAGAAGTTGCCGTTCATCTGGAAGAACGTCCCGTGACGGGTCGTCTTGCCGACCTCTTCGATGTCCAGCGTACGGACACACTTCTGGACGCTCGTGGCACGCTTCCACGGGGCGGTCTGCTGACCCGTCATGTAGGGGATGAACGGGACCATGCCGGCGATGGTGAAGAGCGTGGACGGGTCCGGCGAGATGAGCGACGCAGACGGCACGACCGTGTGATCGCGCTCGGCGAAGTAGTCGAGCCAGCGCTGGCGGATGTCGGCGGTACGCATGGTGTCCTCTATCGGAAGTCAGAGCCTGCCGGGCAGGTCGATGTGGGGTGGGTGCCCGTCACAGGGAAGCCCGTCAATCCTAGTCAACGCACGTGCCCGGAGAAGCCATCCCCCGGCCGACGGTCAGCGACCGTCGCGCACGAGCACACCCGCCGTCGCGACGGCGGGTCTCAGAACGAGTAGCCGAGCTCCTCGTCGTCGATGTCCTCGACGTCCGCGGCGTAGGTCCGCGCCGTCTCGCGGTCACCGGCCCGCGCGGCCGCGCGCTCCCGTCGTGCCCGCAGGTCGTCCGTCGAGCCTTGCGTCGGAGCGAGGAGTGCGTCCGAGAGCTGCTTCTCGCGCTCGTCCCGCGCTGCACGGAAGTCCGAGAGGAGGCTCCCGGCGGCCGCATGGAGGTTCTCGCTGGTCGACTGCGCCGTCGCGGTCGCGCGGTCGACGAGCGTGGCCGGCGCATACCGACGGACGGCAGCACGGGCCTTGACGATGACGGCGATCGTCGCGACCGAGCCGGTCGCCACCCAGAAGAGCCGTGCCATCAGTCTGTGGTCCCTGTGCGCCCGAACCGTGCGGCTGCAGAGGCGAACGCCTGACGGACCCCGTAGGAGAACGCGGCGACCTTGACGAGCGGCGCTCCGAACGTCGCCGCGTAGAGACCGGTGAGCGCCGAGACGTTCTGGCTGACCTCGGACGCCGCCGTCGTGATCGTGTCGACCTTGACGAGCTGGCTGTTCGCGCTCGCGACGGCGAGCGCGGACTCGTCGAGGATCGGGACCGAGTGCTCGGTGATGTCCTTGATGCTCTGGGTCGTCGTGTCGAGCACCCGACCGAGCTTGATGAGGGGAACGGCCAGGAAGCCGACCAGCGCCACGAACGCGACGGCTGCGATGAGTCCCGCTATCTGACCGATCACTCCACACTCCTCCAAAGGTCTCGACGGACCGGACGACCCGGGACGTCTGACGACGACAGTACCTGCACACACGGACGCCCTGCTCGCAGCAAGGCTGGGAGCAGGGCGTCCGTGTCGGGTCGACGGCCGTACGGCCGCAGGTCAGATCAGCGCGAGTAGTGCTCGACGACGAGCTGGACCTCGGCGGTCACAGGGACCTCGACGCGCTTGGGCGCACGCACGAGCTGGAAGGACAGCTTCTCGAGCTGCACCTCGAGGTACGGCGGAACCTTGGGCAGGACGTCGCGGTGGGCGCCGGCTGCGGCGACCTGGAACGGCGTCATGGCCTGGCTCTTCGGCTTGACCTGGACGGTCTGCCCGGGCTTGACCTTGAACGAGGGACGGTCGACGATCTTTCCGTCGACGAGGATGTGGCGGTGCACCACGGCCTGGCGCGCCTGCAGCGTCGTGCGGGCGAAGCCCGAGCGCAGGACGAGCGCGTCGAGACGCGTCTCGAGGAGCTCGACGAGCGACTCACCGGTCAGTCCGGGAGCCTTGCGGGCCTCCTCGAACGCACGGGCCATCTGCTTCTCGCGGAGGCCGTACTGGGCGCGCAGGCGCTGCTTCTCGCGAAGACGAACGGCGTAGTCGGACTCGGTGCGGCGACGGGCGCGGCCGTGCTCGCCGGGAGGATAGGGGCGCTTCTCGAAGTGCTTGACGGCCTTCGGGGTGAGCGCGATGCCCAGCGCGCGGCTCAGGCGAACCTGGCGGCGCGAACGGGTCACAGAAGTCATGAAGATTCAGTCCGTTCCTGTCGTGATGACGTCACACCCTCGCGCCGAGTGCGCGGGGTGCGGGACCAGCCGGAGGGGAGGAGCGTGCGCTGCACGTGACCGGGAGAAGACGATGGTCACGAACCGCGAAGCGGATCCCACGGGGCCGAGGTCCCAGGTGGCTACCCAGAGGGCAACCTGAGAAGTCTAGCATTCACTCGCCGCGGAGGATCCCGCGCACCTTCTCCAGCCGCTCGGAGACCGTGCGCTCAAAGCCACGGTCGCTCGGGGTGTAGTAGCGCGTCCCGGCGAGCTCGTCCGGCAGGTACTGCTGCGCCGCCACCGCGTGCGGGGCGTCGTGCGCGTAGGCGTAGCCGGCACCGTGGCCCAGTCCCTTCGCTCCCGCGTAGTGCGCATCACGCAGGTGCGGCGGCACCAGACCGACCTTCCCCGCACGGACGTCAGCGAGCGCGGCACCGATCGCAGCGTAGGAGGCGTTCGACTTCGGCGCCGAGGTCACGTGGATGACTGCCTCCGCCAGGACGAGCCCGGCCTCCGGCATGCCGATCATCGCGACGGCGGTCGCGGCGGCCGTCGCTGTCTGCAGCGCGCTCGGGTCGGCCATGCCGACCTCTTCGGCTGCGGCGATGACGATCCTGCGGGCGATGAACCGCGGGTCCTCCCCGGCGGCGATCATGCGTGCGAGGTAGTGGATCGCCGCGTCGACGTCGGAGCCCCGCATCGACTTGATGAAGGCGCTGATGACGTCGTAGTGCTGGTCGCCGTCGCGGTCGTAGCGCACGGCTGCGACGTCGATGGCGCGCTCCATCGTGCTGAGGTCGACGTCGACCGGTGTGTCGCGAGTCGCGGGGGCGGCGAGGTCGGACAGCGCTGCGCCGGCTGCCGCCTCGAGGATCGTCAAGGCCTTGCGCGCGTCTCCCCCGGCGAGCCGCAGGAGGTGCTCCTCGGCATCCTCGGCCAGGTGGACGGTCCCGCCCAGGCCGCGCTCGTCCTCGACCGCCCGGTGGACGAGGGTGCGCACGTCGTCGACGCTCAGCGGCTGGAGGGTGAGGAGGAGCGACCGTGACAGGAGCGGGGAGTTCACCGAGAAGCTCGGGTTCTCCGTCGTGGCGGCGACGAGCGTGACCCACCGGTTCTCGACGCTCGGCAGGAGCGCGTCCTGCTGCGACTTCGAGAAGCGGTGCACCTCGTCGATGAACAGGACGGTCTCGGAGCCGCCGGTCGCGAGACGGCGTCGTGCATCCTCGATGACCGCCCGGACGTCCTTGACCCCGGCGGTGACGGCCGAGAGCTCCACGAAGCGGCGCCCTGAGCTCGTGGCGATGAGGTAGGCCAGGGTCGTCTTGCCCGTGCCGGGCGGTCCCCAGAGGATGACCGATCCCGGCGCCGCGCGCCGCGTCGAGTCTTCGGCCGGCTCGACGAGCCGACGCAGGGGTGAGCCCGGGACGAGCAGGTGGGTCTGGCCCGCGACCTCGTCCAGGGACGCGGGGCGCATCCGCACCGCGAGCGGGGCGCCCGGTCCGGTCGCCGGCACACCCGTGGTCTCCTGCGTCGTCGAGCCGAACAGATCCATGCTGCAAGCGTAGGCGCGCCCGGGCCGGGACACGCCCCCATGCTGCACCGATGTCCTCGCGTAGCCGCCGGGGGCCCCAGGATGGGATGCTGACCAGCGTGTTCGAATCTCTCGGCCGGCGCATCGCGGCCCATCCACGTACGGCCGTCGCGGTCTGGGGCGTCCTCACGCTCCTCGGGGTAGCCCTCGCCGTCGTCGGGGTCCACGGTGAGAGCCTCTTCTCTCGCCTCACCAGCGGCGAGCAGGGGGTCGTAGGTTCCGAGAGCTATGAGGGTGCACGGATCCTCGAGGAGATCAGCACCGGCGGCGAGAACATCTCGCTCATCGTCGACGGGGTCGGCCCCGCAGCCGAGGGGGTCGCCGAGGTCCTCGAGCCCGCCCAGGAGAGCCTGCTCTCCATCGACGGCGTCCTGTCCGTGCTCGATCCCGTCATCGTTCCCGAGGGTCCGGACAGCGACCTCGGTCGCATGTTCACCGCGCTCGACGGGGATGGCTTCCTTGTCGCCGTGTCGCTCGAGCCTGGCCTGTCCCCCGAGGACGAGGCCGAGTCGATCGCCCTCGTCGTCGAGGCTCTCGACGCGATCCCTCCCGCCCTCTCGGCCCAGCACGGTGACGTCGCCGGCCTCGTGGGTGGTACCCCGCTCATCCTCGACGCGGTGACGAGCCAGGTGGAGGAGGACCTCACGACCGGGGAGGCGATCGCGCTGCCCATCGCCCTGATCATCATGGTGTTCGTCTTCGGCGGCTTCCTCGCTGCCGCGATGCCGATGGCCGGGGCGCTAGCGTCGATCGGTGTCGGTCTCGGGTTCCTCCTCGGTCTCTCGTACGTGGTCGACGTGGACGCTTCGGTCGTCAACGTCGTCACCCTGCTCGGCCTCGGGCTCTCGATCGACTACGGGCTGCTCATCGTCTCGCGATTCCGGGAGGAGCTCCGGACCCCGAGCAGGGAGCACGAGCCGCACACCGGCCGGTCGCGGCGGAGGAGCCGCACGGACGCCCAGGTCGAGGCCGCGCTCGTGACGACGATGGCGACCGCGGGGCGGACCGTGGCGTTCTCGGCGCTGACCGTCGCGATCTCGATCGCCGGGCTCATGGTCTTCACCCCGGACATCCTGCGCTCGATCGGCGCGGCCGGACTGGCGGTCATCCTCATCGCGGTGGCGACGGCGCTCACGCTCGTCCCCGCGCTGCTGCGGCTCTCCGGTCGCCGGCTCGACCGCACGGGGATCCTCTCGACCATCCCCGTCCTGCGCGCGATCGTGCGGCGCACCGCCGACGTCGGCGAGGAGGACGGTGTGTTCTCGCGTCTCGCGCGCCGGGTCCAGCGACGCCCAGGATGGGTCGCTGCAGGCTGTGTGCTCGTCCTGCTCGTCCTCGCCTTCCCCGCGCTGGGTCTCCAGATGCGCAATTCCGGCATCGAGCTCCTGCCGGAGTCGTCGCCCCAGCGCGTCTTCGTCTCGCAGCTCGCCGAGCAGTACCCGAGCACCGCGACGCCGGAGATCACCGTCGTCACGACCGGTGAGGTCGCCGACACCCAGGCGTGGATCGCGGACATCCTCACGATCGACGGCGTCGAGGCCGCGACGACCCCCTCCGACACCGACGGCCATCTCACCTTCGGCGTCGAGCTCGTGTCGGGCGACCCGGGAGGGAGCGAGGCGGTCGACGTCGTGACCGCGATCCGCGCCCTCGACACCGACGTCGAGCACTGGGTGACCGGCCAGGCCGCCGCGCAGGTCGACTTCACCGAAGCGCTCCTCGACCGTGTCTGGTTGGCGGTGGCGATCGTCGTCGTGGCCACCCTGATCCTGCTGTTCCTCATGACCGGGTCGCTGATCATCCCCGTCAAGGCGCTGCTGACGAACGCGCTGTCGATCGCCGCCTCGATGGGTGTGCTCGTCTGGGTGTTCCAGGACGGACACCTGTCCGGGCTCCTCGGCTTCACGTCGACGGGCGGCATCGAGACGTTCGTCGTCGCGCTCGTCGTGGCCTTCGCGTTCGGGCTGGCCATGGACTACGAGGTGTTCCTGCTCTCGCGCATCAAGGAGCTGCACGACGCGGGCGAGCACCCTGACGTCGCCGTGAGCGCCGGGCTCCAGCGGTCCGGGCGGATCATCACGTCTGCTGCTGCGGTGATCATCGTCGTGTTCGCCGGCTTCGTCTTCGGCGAGCTGCTCATCATCAAGCAGGTCGGCTTCGCTCTCGCGGTCGCGATCTTCATCGACGCGACGATCGTGCGCATGCTGCTCGTGCCCGCGACGATGACCCTGCTCGGGCGATGGAACTGGTGGGCCCCGGCACCGCTGCGCGCCGTCCACGAGCGGCTCGGGATCATTCACTGAGACCGGGTGAGATCGACGCGACATGCCTCTCGGGCGGGCAGTACCGTGGCGGCCACGAGAGCGCCGGTGCCATGATGTGGCGGTGATCACTTCGCAGCCGCCGTCGGGCGCAGGTCCGGCGACGCGCGCGGTCTACGAGGCGTACCACCGCGACGTGGGTGCACGACGACGTCGGGTCGTCGCGGAACGGTCGATCGTCACCGCCGTCGCCGTCGCCGCGCAGACGCCACATCCGTTCGGCTCGCTCCCGGCCTCTGTGCCGACGTTCCGTCCAGAGAACCGTTGAAGCACCCGGACGACGGCACCGACAGCTGGCCGCAGACCTGGGACGAGTGGTCTCGGCGCGACCGGGACGAGCGCGAGCGTGCAGCGCTGACGATCTCGATCCTCGGGCGACGAGCCCAGACCGGGCATGCGCACGAGGCCGCGGTGCGCGCCTACCGTGCTGCTCGCCGGACCACCACCCTCGCGACGGCCGCCCTGGCGATCCCGCTCGTGACGGGCTGGATCCTCGTCATCCGGGCGCGCGACGCGTCCATCGAGGCAGGGTTCGGGGACAGGAGCTTCGCGCCCGCCGGGTTCGCGCTGCTCGTCCTCACCGCTGCGCTCACGCTGGTGATCCTCCGATGGTGGCGGCGCGTGGTCCGTGCCCGACCCGACGCCCTGCATCTCGAGGTGCACCCCGACTCCCCCGACGCGCCACGCCACCCGACGTTCGACGGGACCGGGACACCGCCACGGCGCTGGTGATGTCAGCCGGTCGCACGTCGATCCGCGCAGATGGCACGGGAGCCCCCACCTCCCGCAGAGGTGGGGGCTCCCCGGTGTGACGCGGTGGTCAGTCGACCGACGGTGCCTTCGGTGCCGCGTCGACGCCCGCCTCCTTGCGCTGCTGCGACGTGATCGGCGCCGGCGCCTGGGTGAGCGGGTCGAAGCCACCTCCGGACTTCGGGAACGCGATGACGTCGCGGATCGACTCGGAGCCGGTGAGGAGCGTGAGGATGCGGTCCCACCCGAGGGCGATCCCGCCGTGGGGCGGTGCACCGAAAGCGAAGGCGTCGAGGAGGAAGCCGAACTTCTCCTGCGCCTCGTCCTCGCCGATCCCCATGACCTCGAAGACGCGCTTCTGGACGTCCTGGCGGTGGATACGGATCGATCCACCACCGATCTCGTTGCCGTTGCACACGATGTCGTAGGCGTACGCCAGGGCCTCGCCCGGGTTCTCCTCGAACGTGTCGATCCACTCGGGGGTCGGCGACGTGAACGCGTGGTGCACAGCCGTCCAGGCGCCCTCGCCCACCGCGACGTCGTCGTCCTCGCCCGTCGGCTTGAAGAGCGGGGCGTCGACGACCCACACGAACGCCCACTCGCTCTCGTCGATGAGCCCGGCCCTCTTGCCGATCTCGAGTCGCGCAGCACCGAGGAGCGACCGTGCCTCGGTCGCCTTGCCGGCTGCGAAGAAGATCGCGTCGCCGGGCGTGGCTCCGGTCGCTGCGGCGAGGCCGTCGCGCTCGGTGTCCGTGAGGTTCTTCGCGACGGGGCCGCCGAGCGTCCCGTCCTCGGCGAGGGTCACGTACGCGAGGCCCTTGGCGCCGCGCTGCTTCGCCCACTCCTGCCAGGCGTCGAAGCCTCGGCGCGGCGTCGCGGCCCCGCCCGGCATGACGACCGCACCGACGTAGGGCGCCTGGAAGACGCGGAACGACGTGTCGGCGAAGTAGGTCGTGAGGTCGGTGAGCTCGAGGCCGAACCGCAGGTCCGGCTTGTCGGAGCCAAAACGCTCCATGGCGTCCTTGAACGTCATGCGCGGGATCGGCGTCGGGATGGTGTACCCGATGAGGTCCCACAGAGCGACGAGGATCTGCTCGCCGAGCGCGATGACGTCGTCCTGCTCGACGAAGCTCATCTCGACGTCCAGCTGGGTGAACTCCGGCTGACGGTCGGCGCGGAAGTCCTCGTCGCGGTAGCAGCGGGCGATCTGGTAGTAGCGCTCCATGCCCGCGACCATGAGGAGCTGCTTGAACAGCTGCGGCGACTGCGGCAGCGCGTACCAGGACCCGGGCGCGAGTCGCGCGGGCACGAGGAAGTCACGTGCGCCCTCGGGGGTCGAGCGCGTGAGTGTCGGCGTCTCGATCTCGACGAACTCCTGCGCGTCGAGCACGCGACGCGCAGCGGCGTTCGCCTTGGCGCGCAGCCGCAGGGCGGCAGCGGGCTTCGGGCGGCGCAGGTCGAGGTAGCGGTGCTTGAGACGTGCCTCCTCGCCGATCGTCTCCGTGCCCTCGAGCGCGGTCGAGACCTGGAACGGCAGGGGGGCGGACTCGTTGAGCACGACCACCTCGCTCGCGACGAGCTCGATCGCACCGGTGGCGAGGTTCGTGTTCTCGTTCCCGCCCGGACGGGCGGAGACCTCGCCGGTCACCTGGAGCACGTACTCGTTGCGCAGCGGGTGCGCGACGGCCTCGTCGCGGATGACGACCTGGGCGATGCCGCTCGCGTCGCGCAGGTCGATGAAGGCGACCCCGCCGTGATCGCGGCGACGATCGACCCAGCCCGTGAGGGTGACGGTCTGGCCGACGTGGTCGGCTCGCAGCGATCCAGCAGTGTGGGTGCGTAGCACGGAGAAGCCTCTCAGGAGAGATGGGGCCCGGCGGACCGGGCGTCTGGAGCGGGTCAAGTCTAGGCCCCTAGGACGCCGCCACGACCCCGGGCCACAGGTCGGAGGCCGCTGGCGCCCAGGTGGACGGATCGGCCGCGACCTGCTCGCCGGACCGGATGTCCTTCACCTGGTGCGCTACTGGATCGCCGTCAGGGGACGTCGACTCCGGGAACCACACGAAGGGGATCCCCCGGCGGTCGGCGTACCTGATCTGCTTGCCGAACTTCGCCGCGGAGGGCGCCACCTCCACCGGGATGCCGCGCGAGCGCAGAGCCACGGCGACGGCGTCCGACGCCGCGCGCGACTCCTCGGACGTCACCGCCACGACCACGGCGCTCGGCACCGACCGGGTCGCTCGCACGAGCCGTGCCGAGAGCAACCGCGACACGAGCCGCGAGATGCCGATGGACAGCCCGACACCGGGGTACGTGTTCGCCCCGTCCGACGCGAGCGTGTCGTACCGCCCCCCGGAGCAGATCGAACCGAGGTCCTCGTGGCCCACGAGGACCGTCTCGTAGACCGATCCCGTGTAGTAGTCGAGGCCGCGAGCGATCTTCAGGTCGGCCCGCACCACGCCAGGGGCCCGGACAGCGGCCGCCTCGATGAGCGTGCCGAGCTCGACGAGCCCCTGCTCGAGGAGCTCCGAGGTGATCGAGTGGGCGTTCACGAGCGCCCGCACGCGGTCGATGACCGTACCGTCGTCGCCCGAGACCTGTGCGAGCTGAAGGCACGCGTCAGCCTGCAGCTGGGTCGCCCCGACCTCCTCGACGAGGGCGGCACCGACCTTGGCGGCGCCGATCTTGTCGAGCTTGTCGATGATCCGCAGGACGCCGTCGACGTCGTCGAGCCCGAGGCCCCGGTAGAAGCCCTCGGCGACCTTGCGGTTGTTGACGAGGATCCGGACCTCAGGCACCCCGATCTCCCGGAGCGCGCCGAGCGCCTCCGCCATGACGAGCGGGACCTCGACCTCGAAGTGGTACGGCAGGTCGCCGGCCCCCACGACGTCGATGTCGGCCTGGACGAACTCACGGAACCGACCGTCCTGAGGTCGCTCGCCGCGCCAGACCTTCTGGATCTGGTAGCGCTTGAACGGGAACGCGAGGTGCCCGGCGTTCTCCAGGACGTAGCGAGCGAAGGGCACCGTGAGGTCGAAGTGCAGACCGAGGCCCTGCTTGTCCGCAGCACTCACCGACGCAGACGCGTCCGCGTCGTCCTCCTGGAGGCGGCGCAGGACGTACACCTCCTTGGAGGTCTCCCCCTTGCGCAGCAGCTGGTCGAGAGGCTCGACCGCGCGCGTCTCGATGCCCGCGAAGCCGTGCAGCTCGAACGTCCG
Organism: Sanguibacter sp. 25GB23B1; assembly: GCF_040012415.1. Taxonomy (NCBI): domain Bacteria; kingdom Bacillati; phylum Actinomycetota; class Actinomycetes; order Micrococcales; family Sanguibacteraceae; genus Sanguibacter; species Sanguibacter sp. 25GB23B1. The sequence continues at coordinate 19,544 of NZ_JBDYKL010000042.1, read as the reverse complement.
CCGGACGGTGTCGAGGATGTGCTGCTCCACGATGCGGTCGGAGGGGAGCCATTCGGGAAAGCCGGAGAGTGGTGTTGGGCGCGCCATAGCTACAGATCTTGTCAGATGCGCCCGGGCACGCCGTCCACGGCCTGCGTGCGCACACGCCAGCGCGGCGTCAGCATACTCGCTCAGACTTCCCTAGACTGTGGTGCAGTCTCTCCTCATGGCGGCCACCCACCGGTCGTCGTGAGATGTGTCACGAGAGAAAGATCACCGGCTTGGGGCTTTCCCAAGCAGTCGCTGACGCGCGGACGGGCGATGCCCGCCCCGCAGCCGTCATCATCCAAGGAGTTGAGCCCCCAGTGAGCGAGAGCACCGAACCCACACCGGATGCGACCACGGACGCCGTGGAGGTCTCGATCGACGCTCAGGCGGAGCCGTCCACGGACGCTCAGGCTGCGCCGTCCACCGAGGGCTCATCGGCCGAGGCCGCGACCGCTCCTGACGCCACGGCACCGGCGGAGCCCGCTCCGGCCGTACCCGCCCCCACGACCGCGGCTCCGCGTCCTGCACCGGTGCCCCGGCCGACACCGCGACCGGTCCCCCGTCCTGCTGCGGCGCCGCAGCAGAATGCTGCGGCCAGCGCGTCCAGCACCACCGCGCCCCCGGTCGCGGCGATCCCGGACGAGGTCGCGCAGACCAAGGCCGCACGCGCCTTCGGACGCGTCGACGACGACGGTACGGTCTACGTCACCGACAGCGCCGGTGAACGCGTCGTCGGGCAGTTCCCAGGAGTCACACCTGACGAGGCGATGAGCCTGTACGTCCGACGCTTCCTCGACCTCCAGGCGAAGATCGCGCTCTTCGAGGCGCGGCTCGGGACCGCCGAGCTCGCATCGAAGGAGATCGACGCGACTCTCGCGAAGATCTCCGACGAGGTGGCCGAGCCGGCCGCCGTCGGCGACCTCGACGGACTCCGCGCGCGGGTCGACGCCATCCGTGGCGTCGCCGCCGCCAAGAGGGCCGAGCTCGACGCGGACCGGGCCGCCGCGAAGGAGGTTGCTCTCGCCGCACGCACGGCCATCGTCGAGGCCGCAGAGCGGCTCGCCGGCACCGAACCGGCGAAGATCCAGTGGAAGCCTGCCGGAGAGGAGCTCCGTGTGCTCCTCGAGCAGTGGAAGACCGCGCAGCGGTCCGGACCGCGCCTGGACCGCCCCTCGGAGGAAGCGCTGTGGAAGCGTTTCTCCCACGCGCGGACCACCTTCGACCGTGAGCGACGCCACTTCTTCGCAGAGCTCGAGAAGCAGAACGCCGGAGCGAAGGCGTCCAAGGCCGCCCTCGTGGCCGAGGCCGAGCGCCTCTCGACGAGCACGGAGTGGGGCGCGACCGCGGGTGCGTACCGCGACCTCATGGACCAGTGGAAGAACGCGGGCCGCGCGAACCGCAAGGACGACGACATGCTCTGGTCGCGGTTCCGCCGTGCCCAGGACGCTTTCTTCTCGGCGCGCGACACGGCCAACGCGGCGACGGACGCCGAGTACGGCGAGAATCTCGTCGTCAAGGAGGCCCTGCTCGTCGAGGCAGAGGCGCTGCTGCCCGTGACCGACCTCGCCCACGCGAAGGCCGCGCTGCGCGGTATCCAGGAGCGGTGGGAAGAGGCCGGCAAGGTGCCACGCGGAGACGTCCAGCGCGTCGAAGGTCGCATGCGGGCCGTCGAGACGGCCGTCCGTGACGCCGAGCAGGCGAAGTGGACCCGCTCGAACCCCGAGACTCGCGCCCGTGCCGAGGGTGCCGCCGCGCAGCTCGAAGCGGCGATCGCCGCGCTCGAGGCGGACCTCGAGGCCGCGCGTTCGCGCGACGACGCCCGCAAGGTCAAGGAGATCGAGACAGCACTGGCCGCCCGCCGGTCGTGGCTCGAGCAGGTCGTCAAGGCCGCCGCCGACTCACGCGGCTGAGCTGCACCGTGACTGCCGAGGCCTGAGCACACCAGGTCACCCAGCCGTCAGTCTCACAGGCACCAGAAGAGGCCCGTCATCCACAGGTGGCGGGCCTCTTCTGGTGCCTCAGCGCCGTCGCGGGGCACAGTGGGCGCGTGCCCTCTCCTGCTCCGCTCCCCCGCGACCCGTCCGTCCGCCTCACCCTGGACCAGCTGCTCGTCGAACCGGCCGAGCTGCAGCCGCCGTACTCGCTCGAGTCTCTCGGCGCACGGACCTGGGAGACGGTGGTGCGGGACGGGGACGTCGTCGAGCTGTGGGACGGCCACGGACTCCCCGTGGGCATGGCGACCACGGCCGAGCTGCGCGCGCTCTCGATCGCCCAGCACGTCCCACACGGGGTGGTCGTCGGTCGACGCACTGCCGCCTGGGTCCACACCGGCACTCCCCGGCCCGTGCGCCTGTGCGTCCTCTACGCCGCTCGCGGGTACAGACCGCGCAACACCGTAGGTCTCGAGGTCTCGCAGGCTGCCGTCCGACCGTGGGAGACGGCGGAGATCGGCGGGCTGCGCGTCACGGACCCGACGCGGACGGCGCTCGACGTGGCGACCTGGGTGCACGAGGACGAGGTCCTGCCCGTGCTCGTGCCGCTCCTGCGACACGGCGTGGAGCTCGCCGCGTGCCTGCAACGACTGGACCGGGTCGCGAACTGGCGCGGGGCGGGCCGCGCACGCGCGATGCTGCTCGAGGCGGCACGCGCAATCAGGACAGGATCCGCGTCTCCGCCGTCTTCGAGCCGGTGATGCGATAGACGTCGAAGACGCCCTCGATCTTGCGGACTGCGGACAGGACGGTCGCGAGGTGGGCCGGTTCAGCCATCTCGAAGACGAACCGCGAGACGGCCACCCGGTCGGTCGATGTCGACACGGTCGCCGAGAGGATGTTCACGTGGTTGTCCGACAGCACCTTCGTCACGTCCGAGAGAAGTCGCGAGCGATCGAGCGCCTCCACCTGGATCTGGACGAGGAAGAGCGTGTTGCCTCCGGTCGTCCACTCGACGTCGACGATGCGCTCGGGCTGGGTGCGTAGGCCCTCGACGTTGCCGCAGTCCGCGCGGTGGACGCTGACGCCCTGGCCGCGCGTGATGAAGCCGACGATCTCGTCGCCCGGCACCGGGGTGCAGCACTTGGCGAGCTTCACCCAGATGTCGTCGACCCCCTTGACCGCGACCCCCGGGTCGCCGGTCCGCGGGCGGCGTGCCGCGTGGCCCGGCCGAGCCGTCTCGGCGAGGTCCTCGGCGTTGCCTTCTTCGCCGCCCATGGACTGCACCAGACGGTGGACGACGTTCGCTGCGGAGATCTGTCCCTCGCCGATGGCTGCGTAGAGCGCGGAGACGTCGGCGAACCGCATCTCGTGGGCGGTCGTCACCATGGACTCGTGGGAGAGGATCCGCTGGATCGGTAGGTTCTGCTTGCGCATCGCCTTGGCGATGGCATCCTTGCCCTGCTCGATCGCCTCCTCGCGGCGCTCCTTGGAGAACCACTGCCGGATCTTGTTCTTCGCGCGAGGACTCTTGACGTAGTTGAGCCAGTCACGGCTCGGCCCGGCGGTCTCCGACTTCGAGGTGAGGACCCCGACGACGTCGCCGTTGTCGAGCGTGGAGTCGAGCGGGACGAGGCGCCCGTTGACGCGAGCACCCATCGTGCGGTGCCCGACCTCGGTGTGGACCGCGTACGCGAAGTCGACCGGGGTGGAACCTGCCGGCAGGGCGATGACGTCACCCTTCGGGGTGAAGACGTAGACCTCACCGCCGCTGATCTCGAAGCGCAAGGAGTCGAGGAACTCCGACGGGTCCGCTGTCTCACGCTGCCAGTCGACCAGCTGACGCAACCACTGCATGTCGCTGTTGCCGGCCTCTGGACCCTGCTTCGCAGCCTTGTCGGCCTCCTTGTACTTCCAGTGGGCAGCGACGCCGTACTCCGCACGACGATGCATGTCGTGCGTCCGGATCTGGATCTCGACCGGCTTGCCCCCAGGCCCGATGACCGTCGTGTGCAACGACTGGTACATGTTGAACTTGGGCATCGCGATGTAGTCCTTGAACCGGCCGGGGACCGGGTTCCATCGCGCGTGCAGCGCCCCGAGCGCCGCGTAGCAGTCTCGGACCGAGTCGACGAGGACGCGCGTGCCCACGAGGTCGTAGATCTCGGCGAAGTCGTGTCCACGCACGATCATCTTCTGGTAGATCGAGTAGTAGTGCTTGGGGCGGCCCGTGACGGCAGCCTTGATCTTCGCCGAGCGCAGGTCCGCGACGATCTGCTCGCGCACGAGAGCGAGATACTCCTCGCGAGCGGGCGCCCGCTCCGCCACCAGGTGGACGATCTCGTCGTACACCTTGGGGTAGAGGGTCTGGAAGGACAGGTCCTCCAGCTCCCACTTGATGGTGTTCATGCCCAGCCGGTGCGCGAGCGGCGCATAGATCTCGATCGTCTCGCGGGCCTTGCGCTGCGCGGAGGACGACGGGACGAACTTCCAGGTCCGGGCGTTGTGCAGACGGTCGGCGAGCTTGATGACGAGGACGCGGATGTCCCTCGCCATCGCGACGACCATCTTGCGCACGGTCTCAGCCTGCGCGGCGTCGCCGTAGGTGACCTTGTCCAGCTTGGTCACACCGTCGACGAGCATGGCGATCTCGTCGCCGTACTCGGTCCGCAGCTGGTCGAGCGAGTAGTCCGTGTCCTCGACCGTGTCGTGGAGGAGGGCGGCCGCGAGCGTCGACGGCGTCATCCCCAGCTCGGCGAGGATCGTCGCGACAGCCACGGGGTGCGTGATGTACGGGTCGCCGCTCTTGCGCATCTGCCCGCGGTGCGCCTTCTCGGCGGTGACGTAGGCGCGCTCGATGACGGAGACGTCACCCTTGGGGTGGTTGGCCCGCACGGCCCGCAGCAGCGGCTCGAGCGCGGGCGTGCCGACTGCATGACGTGATCCGAAGCGGACCAGGCGAGACCGGACCCGGCTCGCAGACCCGAGCGTCGGCGCAGCGGACGAGGCCTCGACCTCGCTCACGGGGACCCCGGTCGTGGGTGTGTCGGTGTGCGGCTCACGGCTCGCTGGCACCGGAGTGGTACGCGTTCCTTCGCTCATGCGCGCCTCCCGGGTCAGGTGCGGGGTGTTGCCCCGACGAGGAGATTCTACGGTGCCGTCGCCAGGATCGAGGACACCGCCCGACCGCTCAGGCGGTCGCGCCCGGCGAGTCCTGTCAGCTCGAGCAGGAACGCGAGCCCGACGACGCGTGCACCGACCGTCTCGACGAGCTCGGCTGCGGCTGCTGCCGTCCCGCCCGTCGCGAGGACGTCGTCGACGAGCAGGACGCCGACCCCTGGGCGCACCGTACCCTCGCGGAGCTCGAGGGAGGCCTGCCCGTACTCGAGGTCGTACGTGACCGCGCGGGTCGGCGGCGGCAGCTTGCCGGCCTTGCGGATCGGGACGAAGCCCGTGCCGAGGCGCGCGGCGAGGGCCGCGCCGAGGATGAATCCTCGCGCCTCCATCCCGGCGACGAGGTCGACCCCCGGCGGCACGGCATGGGCGAGCGCGTCGATGACGGCGCTGAACGCCTGGCCGTCGACGAGCAGCCCGGTGATGTCCTTGAAGACGATGCCGGGCTCGGGGAAGTCGGGGACGTCGCGGATGTGGCTGGCGATGAGCTCGGCGTGCGGTGCTGTCTCCGCGGCGACGAGGCTCATCGTCCGTTCTTGCGCTTGCGTGGCTGTGCCTGGTGACCCTGGTGGGAGCCCGGTCGCAGGTGGCCTGCGTAGGCCAGGGCCGGAGCGGCGCCGTCCCCCGTATCGGTGCCGGCGGCGGCGGCGGACCGCGCCTCGAGCACCTTCGTGGTGTGCTCGACGGTCGCGTCCTCGGTCGCGCGGAGCGTCACCTCGAGAGGCGTCGCGAGGAAGATCGACGAGTACGTACCCACCGCCATTCCGACGAAGAGCGCGAGGGCGATGTCGCGCAGCGTGCCCGCACCGAGGATGAACGCCCCGATGAAGAGGATCGCAGCGACCGGAAGCAGCGCGACGACCGAGGTGTTGATCGAGCGCACGAGCGTCTGGTTGACAGCGAGGTTCGCCTGCTCCGCGTAGGTCGTCCGCGACTGCTCGAGCACGTCGTCGGTGTTCTCGCGCACCTTGTCGAAGACGACCACCGTGTCGTAGATGGAATAGCCGAGGATGGTGAGGAAGCCGATCACCGTGGCTGGCGTCACTTCCCACCCGATCGCCGCGTAGACGCCCGCCGTGATGATGAGGTCGTGGAACAGCGCGAGGATCGCGGCCAACGCCATGCGCCACGCCCGGAAGTACAGGGTCATGACGATCGCGACGAGCACGAGGAAGACGATGAGCCCCGTGATCGCCTTCTGGGAGACGTCCTTGCCCCACGAGGGGCCGATGAAGGAGCTCGTCACCTGGGTCTCGGGGATGTCGTAGGCCTCCGCCAGCGCGACGCGGACCTCACCCACCTCGACGTCCGTGAGCTCGGCCGTCTGCACGCGCAGCCCCGCGTCACCGACCGTCGAGATGCGCGGCACCTCGTTCGGGGCGACCGTGGCGACCGCCTCGGCGGCGATCTCCTGGCTCTGCGTCGAGAGGCCCTCGACCGTGAACTCGGAGCCACCACGGAACTCGATACCGAGGTTGAAGCCGCGCGTGAGGAGCACGATCAGCGCGAGCAGCACCATGACGGCTGACGCGATGTAGAAGTTGCGACGCTTGCCGACGATGTTGTACGACCGCCGTCCGGAGTGGAGGTCGTTGCCCCACCGTGAGAATCCCGCAGCCATCAGAGGTTCCCGCCCTTGTTCTCGTCGGACTCGTGCTCGTCGGACTCGTGCGTCTTCGCACCGTGCTCGTCCGCGACGTGCGGACCGTCCGCGGCTCGGCTGTCGTCAGACGACGTGTCGTCGACGACCGGGTCGCCGGCGGCCTCCTCGTCGGGCTGCCGGTCGCGGGCCTGGGCTGCACGCCGTTCGGCGATGGTCATCTTCCGCTCGCCGGTCGCTGCGGGCGCGCCTGCGCCCACGAGGACCTTCGAGCGCGGGCCGGAGGACAGGCCCGCGGGCTCCGAGGAATCCGTCGCGCCGGCCGGGCGCACCACACGTCCGCGGCCCGCGTAGCGCGGCGAGTCGACGCCGAGCTGGCGCGGGTCGAGGCCGGAGGCGGGGTGCCCCTTGCCGAAGAACCGAGTCCTGGCGAGCACGCGCATGAGCGGGTGGGTGAAGAGGAAGACGACGAGGATGTCGACCAGCGTCGTCAGACCGAGCGTGAACGCGAATCCGCGCACACCGCCGACGGCGAGGAAGTACAGGACGATGGCCGCGAGGAAGTTCACCGCGTCCGAGGCGAGGATCGTCCGGCGGGCGCGCTGCCAGCCGGTCTCGACCGCGGAGTTGAGCGAACGGCCGTCGCGCAGCTCGTCGCGGATGCGTTCGAAGTACACGATGAACGAGTCCGCGGTGATCCCGATGGCGACGATGAGGCCGGCCACACCGGGCAGCGACAACCGGTAGCCCTGGGTCCACGAGAGGAGCGTGATGAGCCCGTAGGTGATGAGACCGGCGATGACGAGCGACGCAACCGTCACGAGGCCGAGCGCCCGGTACTGCACCAGCGAGTAGAGAACGACGAGCACGAGACCGATGAGGCCTGCGATCAAGCCCTTCTGCAGCTGCTCGCTGCCGAGCGTCGCGGAGATCTGCGCCTCGCTCTGCACCTCGAACGTCAGCGGCAGTGCGCCGAAGTTCAGCTGGTTGGCGAGGGTCGTGGCACTCTCTCGTGTGAAGCTGCCGGTGATCTCCGCCTTGCCGTCCGCAATGATCACCTGGACGCCGGGAGCCGAGATGACGAGGTTGTCGAGCACCATGGCGAACATGCCTGGCGACTGGGTGGGCGGGTTCGTCATGATCCACGCCTCGTAGGTGGGCAGGTTGGACAGACGGGTCGTCACCTCGGTGAACTTGTCTGCGCCCTCGGAGTTGAACTGGATGTTCACGGCCCACTCGTTGAGCGTCGCGCCCTGCGAGTTCGTCCGGAGGCCGGAGGTCGCGCTGTCGATGTCGAGACCGGCGAGCTCCATCGGGCCGAGGATGTACTTCATCGTGCCGTCGTCCGCGCACGCCACGATCGGCGCTGTCGCGTCCTTGGCGCCACCACCGCCGGCGAGGCTCGCGGGCGCGGTGCAGTCGAGCGCCCCGAACTCGGCCAGCAGCTCCGGCGTCACCTGGGCGAAGTCGCTCGGGTCCGTCGGGACGACGGGCGCGGCGGCCGGGTCGGTGACGACAGGCTCTTCCGGGGCAGCCACAGCAGCAGGGTCACCGAAGTACAGGACCGGACGGAACTGCATCTGAGCCGACTCCCGGACGAGGTCCAGGGTCTCCTGGCTCGGGGTGCCGGGCAGGGCCACGACGATGTTGCTGCCCGCCTGGCTCGTGATCTCGGCCTCCGCGACCCCTGAGGAGTCGACGCGCTGGCGGATGATCGCGATGGCCTGCTCGACGTCCTCGGCGGTCACCTCCTCGTCGTTGTCGGTGACGGGCTGCAGGATGATCTGCGTGCCGCCCTCGAGGTCGAGCGCCAGCTTCGGTGTCCACTCTGCGTCGGACCAGATGGTCCCGGCGAGGAGGGATCCGAAGATCGCGAGGACGATGATGAGAAGTCCGACGAGCGACCGGCTTCTGCCGGACTTCTTGCGGTTGGTGGTGGCCAACGGAGTCTCTTCCCGTGCGCGCACCGGCGCCGTGGGACGGCCGGCGGTGCGAGTCTGTGACCCGCATACCGTGCCGGGTCGTGCTGTCTGGGTCTGGCTGGCTACTTCGCGGAGTCGTCCGGCTTCGGCTTCTCGGGCTTCTCGATGAGCCCGGAGATGTCGTCGGGGATGGTGAACGCGCGCTTGTTCTCGACGTCGACCGTCCCCGTGCCTGCGGCCGTGGCGGGGTCTGCGACGACCGCTGCGTCGTCCGTGACGACCGGGTCGACCTTCTTGGCGATCGCGGCCCTCAACCAGCGTGACCGCGTGCCCGGGGTGGACTCGAGCGTGACGACGTCATCCTCGACGGACACGACCGTGCCGAAGTACCCGGAACCGGTCATGACCTCCTGGCCCGGCTGGAGGTCGTCGCGGAAGGCGACGGCTGCTTGCTGCTTCTTGCGCGAGCTGCGCGACATGAGGAACATGGCGCCGATGGCGAGCGCACCGAAGAGAAGAATTTCCATGACGTGGGATCACGTCTCCTGTTCTGCAGAGGGAACTACCGGAGTCTAGGCGCAGGTGCACCGAAGTGACTAACGCCTGAGTCGCCCGAAAGGTGCCCTCGGCGGCCAGGTCGGTGGTGCGGTCGCGAGCCCTCGAACGTCCCCGCTAGCTGAAGAGGGTCGAGACCTCCGCCGGGGGTGTGAGGCCGAGGTGGTGCCACGCCGCCGGTGTCGCGACCCGTCCGCGGGACGTCCGGCCGATGAGCCCCTCGCGCACGAGGTACGGCTCCGCGACGGTCTCGACCGTCTCGGGTTCTTCCCCCACGGTCACGGCGAGAGTCGTCAGCCCTACCGGTCCGCCCCCGAAGCGCGTGCACAGCGCGGTGAGCACGGCACGGTCGAGGCGGTCGAGCCCGAGCGCGTCGACCTCGTAGACGTCGAGTGCCGCGTGCGCGGCGTGCAGGTCCAGGGACCCGTCACCGCGGACCTGCGCCCAGTCACGGACCCTCCGGAGCAGCCTGTTGGCGATGCGGGGCGTCCCTCGCGACCGGCCGGCGATCTCGGACGCGGCATCCGGTGCGAGCTCGGTGCCGAGGAGACCGGCGGACCTGACGAGCACCCGTTCGAGCTCCTCCGCGGAGTAGAAGTCGAGGTGCCCCGTGAAGCCGAAGCGGTCGCGCAGCGGGGCGGGAAGCAGGCCGGCCCGCGTCGTCGCACCGACGACCGTGAAGCGTGGCAGGCTGAGCGGGATCGCGCTGGCTCCGGCCCCCTTGCCGACGATGATGTCGACCCGGAAGTCCTCCATCGCGACGTAGAGCAGCTCCTCGGCCGGTCGCGCGAGACGGTGGATCTCGTCGATGAACAGGACCTCGCCCTCGTCGAGGGACGACAGCACGGCGGCGAGGTCCCCTGCGTGCTGGATCGCTGGGCCGGACGTCACGCGGAGCGAGGTCGCGAGCTCGGCCGCGATGATCATCGCGAGAGTCGTCTTGCCCAGCCCGGGTGGCCCGGAGAGGAGCACGTGGTCGGGCGGGGCCCCGCGCCCGACGGCCGCGTCGAGCACGAGCGAGAGCTGGTCACGGACGACGCGCTGACCGACGAACTCGTCGAGCCTGCGCGGTCGGAGTGCGGCCTCGGCTGCCCGCTCGAGCTCGTCAGCGCCGGCCCCGGTCGCCCGTCCGGGTGCGAGGTCGATACCGAGCGCGTCGAGGTCGCCGTAGTCGTCTGTGTCGCCGATGCCGTCGATGTCCCGCTCACCCACGGTGGCCACCGAGCACCTTGAGCGAGCTGCGCAGCACGCTCGGCACGTCGCCGGCGGCCACGTGCTCCGCGCCCAGGTCGGCCAGGACCGTCGTGATCGCGTCCTCGGCGACCTTCGCAGACCATCCGAGGCCGACGAGCGCCTCGGTGACACGCTCGCGCTGGTCCCCCGCCGGTGGGCGCACGACCGATCCCGGTGTGCTGTCGCTGTCGTCGCCCGTGGGGTGCCCGAGCTTGTCCCCCAGCTCGAGGATGAGCCGCTGGGCACCCTTGAGGCCGATTCCCGGCACCCGGGTGAGCGCCTTGACGTCTCCGCCGACCAGAGCACGCCGCAAGGAGTTCGGGGTGAGGACGGCGAGCATGGCGAGAGCGAGCCGCGGTCCCACCCCGCTCACCGTCTGCGCCGCCTCGAAGACGGACCGCTCGTCGTCGTCCGTGAACCCGAACAGCGTCATCGAGTCCTCGCGGACGACGAGCGAGGTCGAGAGGCTCGTGGGCTCCCCGACGCGCAGGGTCGCGAGGGTCCCCGGGGTGGCGTGCAGCAGGTAGCCCACGCCGTTGACCTCGACCACTGCGGAGTCGAGCCGCAGAGCCTGCACGGTCCCGCTGAGGGATGCGATCACTGACGACTCACTTTCGGGGCGGACGGGACCGTCGACCGGTGGTCGGGACGGGCGTCGTGCGAACACGTGTACGAACGATCAACGGTACCAAGCGTCACCGGGTGCCTCGGGTCCGACGCGCCGCCTGCTCGGCCGCCGCCCACGCCTTCTGTGCCGGCGTGAGGGCGAAGCGCTCCGCCTTGTCGAGGAGCGCCGCCGGCCGCCAGAGCTGGCAGATGGCGAGCGCGAGGGCGTCTGCGGCGTCTGCAGGCCGCGGGACCTCGGCGAGGCCGAGGATGTTCGCGACCATCCGTTGGACCTGCTCCTTGCCTGCACGGCCGCTGCCGGTCACGGCGGCCTTGACCTCGCTCGGCGTGTGCATCGCGACCGGCACCCCGCGCCGGGCGGCGGCGACCATCGCGAGACCGGCGACCTGCGCGGTGCCCATGACGGTCGAGACGTTGTGCTGGGCGAACACCCTCTCGACCGCGACGATGTCGGGCACGTGGGAGTCCATCCACCGGTCGAGCTCGTCGGCGACCTGGAGGAGTCGCTGGTCGACCGAGAGGTCGGGGGGCGACGTCGCCACCCCGACGGCGACCAGCTGCGCCCGACGTCCGGGCAGGGAGTCGACGACGCCGATGCCGCAGCGGGTCAGGCCGGGGTCCACCCCGAGCACTCGCACGTCTCACGACCTCCCGGGAGTGATCAGGTCAGCGTCCTCAGTCGTTCTCGAGCTCGGCCATGACGTCGTCCGACGCGTCGAAGTTCGAGTAGACGTTCTGGACGTCGTCCGAGTCCTCGAGGGCGTCGATGAGGCGCAGGACCTTGCGGGCACCCTCGGCGTCGACCTCGACCTGCATGGACGGGTGGAACACCACGTCTGCGGAGTCGTACTCGATCCCCGCGTCCTGGAGCGAGGTGCGCACGGCCACGAGGTCGGTCGCCTCGCACAGCACCTCGAAGGAGTCGCCGAAGTCGTTGACCTCTTCTCCCCCGGCGTCGAGGACGGCCTCCATGACGGAGTCCTCGTCGGTCCCGTCCTTGGGCACCATGACGACGCCCTTGCGGGAGAACAGGTACGACACGGAGCCCGGGTCGGCCATCTGGCCTCCGTTGCGTGAGAACGCGGTGCGCACCTCGGCGGCCGCGCGGTTGCGGTTGTCGGTGAGGCACTCGACGAGGAGGGCGATGCCACCCGAGGCGTAGCCCTCGTAGAGGATCGTCGAGTACTCGGCGCCGCCGGACTCCTGGCCTGAGCCGCGCTTGACGGCACGGTCGATGTTCTCGTTCGGGACGGAGGTCTTCTTCGCCTTCTGGATGGCGTCGAAGAGCGTCGGGTTCCCGGCGACGTCACCACCGCCGGTGCGGGCGGCCACCTCGATGTTCTTGACCAGCTTGGCGAAGAGCTTGCCGCGCTTCGCGTCGACGACGGCCTTCTTGTGCTTGGTGGTGGCCCATTTGGAGTGACCTGACATGCGCTAGTACCCCTTGCGAACGATCGATACGAACAGGTGGTGGATGCGGGCGTCGCCCGTGATCTCGGGATGGAACGACGTCGCCAAGAGTGCGCCCTGACGGACTGCGACAATCCTACCGGCGGCGGGCCCGGTCCGGATCGTCGCGATCGCGCTCGCCTGCGGACCTGCCGACTCGACCCACGGGGCACGGATGAAGGCCGCGTGCACGGGAGGGCCCTCGACCCCCTCGACGTCGAGGTCTGTCTCGAAGGAGTCGACCTGCCGACCGAAGGCGTTGCGCCGGACGACGACGTCCAGCCCGCCGAGCGTCCGCTGGTCCGCCGTGCCGCCGACGACCTCGTCGGCGAGGAGGATCATGCCCGCGCACGACCCGTAGACCGGTAGGCCGCCGGAGATGGCCTTCTGCAAGGGCTCGAAGAGCTCGAAGATGTGGAGGAGCTTGTCGATGGTCGTCGACTCCCCGCCGGGGAGCACCAGGCCGTCCACCGCGTGGAGCTCCTCCACGCGGCGCACGCCCACCGTCCGTGCACCGGCGGACTCGAGCGCCGCGCGGTGCTCGCGGACGTCGCCCTGCAGCGCGAGGACACCGATCAAAGGATTCACGATCGACCATCGTACGCGGCAGGAGGTCCGCCCCTGTGCCGTGCCGGCAGCGCAGCGACGACGTCGCGGCCACCGACCCGCGATCGAGCGTGCCCGGGTCGCTAGTCTGGGACGAGGCACAGGATCAGCCCGTAGCACCAGGTGGAGGTTCCCATGAGTCAGCCCGTCGCCCCCCGACCGTTCGACCCCCGACAGCCGCCGACGCCGACGCGACCTGCGGACACGTCGACCCGCGGACCCGCCATCATGACGACCGTCGGGGTGGTGCTCGTCGTCCTCGCTCTCGTCCTCGTCGTCGTCGGCATCGTCCGGCTCACGGACACCGTCTCGGAAGATGCGCTCGACGTCCACGACGGTCGGTGGGCTGCCGTCGAGGCGCGGGAGGACATCCCCGATCCTGTCGAGCTCGCCGCCGAGGAGGACACCACGTACGCCGTGCTGTTCATCGGGCGCACGGGCGACGAGGTCGAGGTCCGTGACCTCGCCGTCGTGGGTCCCCGGGGCGAGGACGTCGACCTCGATGCGACGCAGGTCGGCTACACCTTCTCGACGTCCCGGACGACGACGCACGTCGCGACCTTCGACACGGACGAGGAAGGGACCTACACCCTGACCGTCGAGGGGCCGTCGGCGTCGGCCTCGGGAGACCTGGCGATCCTCGACGACGACCTCGTCGTCGGGCTCGTGGTCGGAGCAGTCTCCGGACTCGTGCTCCTCGGCGCCGGGATCCTCACGGGGCTCGTCGGGCTCGGCCTGGGGATCGGTGGAGCGGTGTGGTGGTCGATGCGGCGCTCGGCGGCACGCGGCGTCACCCGATAGTCGTCTGCTCGTCCTCGATGCCGAGGTGCTGCGTGGTCCCGTCCCACCCGGGGAGGATGCCCGCCACGATCGTCGCCAGCGACGCGGGGAACACCTCGATCTCGACGGCACGGAGCTCGGCGAGGGTCAGCCAGGCGCACTCGTCGAGGAAGCTCGACTCGAGCACGGTCCAGCCGTCGCGGCTGAGGTCCGCGGCACCGTCGAGGCGCACGGCGTAGAACGTCTCGTGCTGGAGGCAGTGCTCGCGGGCGAAGTCGAAGATCGCCGACCGTGTGAGCACGGGACCCTCGAGGTCGTCGCGAGAGACACGCAGCCCTGTCTCCTCGAAGACCTCCCGGACCGCGGCGTCACGCTCGTCCTCGCCCGGGTCGATTCCACCCCCGACCGTGAACCACCAGTGCCTCGTCGGGTTGTCCGCGTCGTGGCCGCGCAGCAGCAGCACGCGGTCGTGGGCGTCGACGACGATGACCCGCGCAGCCTGTCGGGTGAGCATGCCGTCGGGGCCGGGCTGCCAGCCCGGGTCGAGGTGCTGGACCTCGCCCGTCGCGGCGGGTACCCCGGTCGCCGACAGGTCGGTCGACGACGGAACCCCCGACGCCGCGAGGGCGTCGGGGGTTCCGGACGGACGGACGGTCAAGCCCTGCTCACCAGCCGCGCTCGGCGAGCCGGTGGGGCTCGGGGATCTCGTCGACGTTGATGCCGACCATCGCCTCGCCCAGACCGCGGGACACCTTGGCGATGACGTCGGGGTCGTCGTAGAACGTGGTCGCCTTGACGATCGCCGCTGCCCGCTCGGCGGGGTTGCCGGACTTGAAGATGCCGGAGCCGACGAACACGCCCTCGGCACCGAGCTGCATCATCATCGCGGCGTCGGCCGGGGTCGCGATCCCGCCGGCCGTGAACATCACGACGGGCAGCTTGCCGGTCCGTGCCACCTCGACGACGAGGTCGTACGGCGCCTGGAGCTCCTTCGCGGCGACGAAGAGCTCGTCCTCCGCCATCGAGCTGAGGCGGCGGATCTCGGCGCGGATGGTGCGCATGTGCATCGTCGCGTTGGAGACGTCACCGGTGCCGGCCTCGCCTTTCGAGCGGATCATCGCGGCACCCTCGTTGATGCGCCGCAGCGCCTCTCCGAGGTTCGTCGCACCGCAGACGAACGGTGCGGTGAAGGACCACTTGTCGATGTGGTTCGCGTAGTCCGCCGGGGTGAGCACCTCGGACTCGTCGATGTAGTCGACCCCCAGGGACTGGAGCACCTGTGCCTCGACGAAGTGGCCGATGCGCGCCTTCGCCATGACGGGGATCGAGACCATGTCGATGATGCCGTCGATCATGTCCGGGTCGCTCATCCGCGACACGCCGCCCTGCGCGCGGATGTCGGCGGGAACGCGCTCGAGCGCCATGACCGCGACGGCTCCGGCGTCCTCGGCGATCTTCGCCTGCTCCGGCGTGACCACGTCCATGATGACGCCACCCTTGAGCATCTCCGCCATGCCGCGCTTGACCCTGGCGCTGCCGACGATGTCGTTCGCCCCCGCGGCAGTCGCAGTTCCCTCACGTGACGTGTTCTCGCTTGGCACAGCAAACCTCACTCAGTCTTGCGTCGGATCACGTAGCCCGTTGACCACGCCGTAGGTGCCAATGCTACGCCGCGGGGGTGCCCGTCGAGCCAGCCTGTCCACCCAGCGCACCGGGTCGGCGCAAGGCTGTGGGCCACGCGTCGTCGAGCTCGACCGTGTCCGGCATCGCGGCGTGCCCGGCGAGGCGCACGGCCCGGACGACGACCTTGCTCCGGACGCGCTGCGCCTGCGCGACGGCCTCGTTGTGGAAGCGTCGGGCGAGCTGGACGCGGTACCACGCGGCCGCGAGGGCCTCGAGGAGCGCAGCACCGTCGGGCGACCGGTAGAGCTCGTCGACCTCGGCCGGGTCCTCGAGGACGGTGCGCAGCGTGGCGGAGAGGATGCTCTCCGCCTGGGCGCGGTCGTCACCGAGCCCGGTGCCGAGCGCACGCGACACGCCCCTGCGGGTCGGACCGCGGTGGTCGGCGGTGTCCTGGCGGGTGAGCTCCACGAGGTCGGCGAGGTCGGGGACCGCGACGACGAGCTCGCGCCCGCCACGGTCCTCGGCGACCGACGACTCGTGGGCCGCCTCCGCGACGAGCACCGCGCTGACCGGGTCGAGGGTGCCCGAGGCGGCGAGGTCGGCTGCGGCCGCCGAGCGCCTCACCAGCTGGGAGTCCAGTGCGAGCCGCGACGCCAGGACCTTGCGGTGGAGCCGGTCGAGGCGAGACGCCGACACCCACAGGAGCCAGGCGACGAGAGCGAGCAGCACGATGACGAGGACGGCCGTCTCGGACCACGTCATGAGGAGACCTCCGTCCACTGGCCGCGGCGCGGCCGCAGGGACGACGGGTCCTCGTGGACGCCACCGAGCGCCCTGCTCGCCTCGAGGACCATCTCGTAGACGGTGAGCACCTGGGCGGTGACCGTCGACCAGTCGAACTGCAGCACGCTGCGGCTCGCGAGGGCGACGCGATCGGCTCGGCCAGCGGGGTCGGCGAGAGCCTCGAGGACCACCCGCGCGAGGTCCGCGCTGTCCCCGACCCGGAAGACGAACCCGGCACGTCCGTCGTCGAGGACGCGCTCGAAGGCACCGAGGTCGCTGGCGACGACGCACGCGCCGGCGCTCATCGCCTCGACGAGCACGATGCCGAAGCTCTCGCCGCCCGTCTGCGGTGCGACGTAGAGGTCGACGGAGGAGAGCAGCCGGGCCTTCTCCTCGTCGGTGATGGAGCCGAGGAACTCGACCGCGGAGGCGTGCTCGCCGAGATCCTCGAGCGCGGCGGCGCGGCCCTCGTCTCCGCGCCCGGCGACGAGGAACCTGGCGCCCGGGAAGCGCGCGAGGATCTCGGGGATCGCGGCGGTCAGCACGGGCAGGCCCTTGCGCGGCTCGTCGAGACGACCGAGGAACGCGATGGTGGGCGCCTCCGGTGTCCCGATCCAGTCCGGGTGCGCGACGGCTGAGGAGAACTTCTCGACGTAGACCCCGTTGGGGATCACGACGGCGTCGCCGCCCATGTGCTCGACGAGCGTCCGGCGAGCGTCTTCGGAGACGGCGATGCGAGCCGAGATCTTCTCGAGACTCTGACGGACCAGCGGGTAGGCCATCTGCAGCGCCCGTGAACGGATGAGCGCGGTGTGGAAGGTGCCGACGATCGGCCCCTGGGCGATCCACAGGGCGAGCATCCCGAGGCTCGGCGTGACGGGCTCGTGCAGGTGGAGGATGTCGAACTCGCCCTCCTTGAGCCAGCGTCGCACCTTGGTGGCGGTCCGCGGCCCGAAGGTCATCCGGGCGACCGACCCGTTGTACTTCACCGGGATCGCCTTGCCGGCCGAGGTGATGTAGTCCGGGATCGGCGTGTCGTCGTCGGCCGGCGCGAGGACGGAGACCGTGTGGCCCTGGGCCATGAGCGCCTCGGCGAGATCACGGATGTGGAACTGGACGCCACCTGGGACGTCGAAGGAGTAGGGACAGACGATCCCAACCCTCAGGCTTCGCTGTGCCATGCCGTGTCCGT
Source organism: Sanguibacter sp. 25GB23B1 (assembly GCF_040012415.1). Classification (NCBI taxonomy): domain Bacteria; kingdom Bacillati; phylum Actinomycetota; class Actinomycetes; order Micrococcales; family Sanguibacteraceae; genus Sanguibacter; species Sanguibacter sp. 25GB23B1. Next base: position 2,042 of record NZ_JBDYKL010000042.1, on the reverse strand, counting down.
CCGTTCGTGGGCGTGCGCCAGGCGCACCGGGTCGAGATCCTCGACGAAGACCTTCTGGAGCATGTGCCAGTCCTCCGGGTGCGCCGCGATGCCGGGGCTCACGGCGTCGACCCAGCCCTGGGTGGCTGCGCGCACCCGCTCGGCCTTCGTGCCCTCGGCCGGGACGTCGACCGGTGGGTGGAAGGTGATGACGATCCCCCACGGCGTTCGGGCCGCGCGCCGGTGAGCCGCTCGTAGTGGATGTTCGCCGCGATGAGCGGCGCTCCGCAGGCCACGGCGAGAGCGGCGGGACCCGTGGCGACGCGGACCGGCTCGCCGAAGAGGTCGACCTCGACACCGGTGCGGCTGAGGTCGCGGTCGGCGAGCAGGCAGATGAGCCGTCCGGGGGCAGGGCTCATCGCCTCGCGCATGAGCACCCGGAACACGTCGCGGTCCCCTGCCGTGAGGATCTCCATGCCGAGACCTTCGCGGAAGGCCTTGAACTCCTCGTAGAGGGCCGGCGGCTCGAGTCGTTCGGCCACGGTGAGGACGGGGGCGATGTACCGCGAGGCGTAGACGCCTGCGAGGTCCCAGTTGCCCTGGTGCGTGAGGGCGACGACCGGCGAGACGCCGGCCTCGGTGAAGCGCCTGCAGTTCTCGAGGCCGTCGACGCGGACGCGCGCGGCGAGCTCCTCGTCGGTCGCGTGCGCGAGGACGAACGCTTCGCGGTAGTAGCGCATGTACGACCGCATGCCCCGACGGGCGAGCGACCGGATCTCGCGGTCGGTCGCGTCGGGCCGCACCCGGCGCAGGTTGCGCCGGAGCTGCTCGACCCCACCACCTCGGCTGAGGGACGCCACGTCGGCGCCGAGCGTCACCAGCCCGCGCAGCAGCACCGGTGGGACCGTCCCTGCGTGGCGCCACGCGAGGTGGAACGCGCGGGCGGTGTCGATCACGAGGCGCTCGCTGCGGCGACGGCCTGCCTGTGCACGGTCGCCATCCGCTGGACCACCGTGACGAGGCTCGCGACGGCGAGGAGCGCGAGCGCGCCGACGAGCGCCTCGACGGGAAGGCCGAAACCGACGAGACCAGTCATCACGAGCGAGACGACGAGCCGCTCGCCCCGCTCGGCGATGCCGACGTTCGCGGTCATCCCGAGGCCTTCGGCACGCGCCCGTGCGTAGGACACGAGGTTGCCGAGCACGAGGCAGGCCAGCGCGGCGACGATCCCGTACGTCCGCAGGTCACCGTCGTGCTGGAGGATGAAGTACGCGGTGAGGCCGCAGAAGATCGCGGCGTCCGCGACGCGGTCGAGCGTCGAGTCGAGGAACGCACCCCACGGGCCGGACCGGCCCGCGAGACGGGCCATCGTCCCGTCGAGGGCGTCCAGGAACGCGAAGACGCCGATGATGATGGCACCGGCTGCGAGGTGGTCGGTCGGGAACGCCCACAGCGCGGCGACGAGCACCCCGAGAGCGCCGAGCACGGTGACGGCGTCGGGTGAGACGCCGGCCCGCAGGAGGACTCGGGCGACGGGGGTGAGGAGCGTCGACACGACGCCCCTCAGTCGGCTCAGCACGCGCTATCCCTTCTCGTGCGCCGGTGGCGCACTCAGGTCATGGTTGGTCTCGGGCTCCGTCTCGACCGTGGTGGTGGCCCCGGGCCACTCGTCCGCGAGGAGCTGACGCGTCTGCGACAGCAGCTGCGGGAGCGCCTTGGTGCGGGCGACGACGGGGAGGAAGTTGGCGTCTCCCTCCCACCGGGGCACGACGTGCTGGTGCAGGTGGGCGGCGATGCCGGCTCCGGCGACGGCGCCCTGGTTGATCCCGAGGTTGAAGCCGTGCGGCGAGGACACCGCGCGCACGACCGACATGGCTGTCCGGGTGAGCGCGGCGACCTCGGCGACCTCGGCCTCGGTGAGGTCCGTGTAGTCGGCGACGTGCCGGTACGGGCACACGAGGAGGTGCCCGGAGTTGTACGGGTAGAGGTTGAGCACCACGTAGGCGTGCACCCCGGGGGGGGGGGGGGGGGGGGGGGGGGGGGGGGGGGGGGGGGCGGGGGGG